>JBFIEP010000127.1:0-6742 GCA_041603335.1 Elusimicrobiota bacterium
TCCAACGGCACGGCGGGACCATGAAGCGCCAGGGGACTCCTGTCCTGGCAGACCTGGCAAAGGCCCATGAACGGCGTATGAAGGCCGCCAACAAGTGGAATGACTTCTCGTTGGACCCCGCCAATAAAAAACAGGCGCACAGCTTCGCCCGTGTACAAGGTGCGGAAGCGGAACTCACCGCAACCACCGGCCGGGCCATGAAGGAGTTCAAAACCCTCGAAAAGGATAAGGAATTTTATTTCTGGCAACGGGAAGCCGACCGCAACGACGCCTGGTTCTCCAATCACGATGGTAAAACAGGTGCGGGTCAAATCGTCAGCGGCATTGGGAAGATTCAAAAGAGCGATTCCTTCGCGGGGCTTCGCCTCAATGACAGAGACGCTAGGACGGACCAATTTAGCGGAGAAGACTCAAAAGGCCGTCATGTAATCCAAAACACCTCGGTCGCAAAGGTTGACGTTGAAGGCAAGACCTACTCGGTTCTCGTAAACCCAAAAAATGGTCAGCGCATTCTTTCGGATGGGAAGGGCGGCTACTTCCTCCCCGGGGCAAATCGCACCATGACCCCCTGGAAAGGCGAGACCAAGGGACTCAAAGAACAGTTTGAATTCACCGAGCATCGTACTGATGCCAACGGGGATCTAAAACTTGCACACGTTGCGACGTATAAACAAACCGGTGCCGGACGCGACAAAGCACGCCGAACCCTCCGGGACGGCATGGAACTTCTCAACCGGACCCTCTATGGCGACGGTTTCATTGAAACGACCGACCTCCAGTCCGGATCGGTCGACCTGGTCAATACGAAATCCAATAAGTATGAGGTTTCCTATCTTGAAAAAGGTGACGACAAAAAATGGCAGCGGGACCGCTCGTACCGGGTTGAGAAGGGAGATTATTTCGCGAGCAGCCGCTTTGCCACCGACAAGTATTCAGTGCGTGACGGACAGTTAATCCACGAACGCAATTTAGGAGATCGTGTTTGGGGCGTTTACGAACAGGAACGCAACGGAAGGGCGGGCGTTTCAAGCAGCCAACTCGCCGCCCTCAAGAAAGGCAGTTCCATTGAATCTCTTGGCTTCCAGGATATCGGGAAACCCAAAAGCTACAGCGTCGACACCCAAGGCTGGGATCAATTAACAGATGACCAAAAAATTGATGAAGCCTATGCGACAGCGGAGAACATAAGAAGCCGCGGCTATTTCAAGAAAGACACTGTCGATTTAATGGCTCAAAACGTCATCAAGACTCTCAACAAAGACACAGTCGATTTATCCGGAAGACAGATCAATCCTGACGACTATACGGTTTCTCTTAGCTTCAACCTTGATGGGGAGGCAGGCACAACCTTCCGCAGCGACTACTTCCGTGTTCGCGACGGCAACGGTGATCCAATAGAAGCACGGTGGCAATTCGCCGATACCGCAGCATTCGTAAGTAGAGAAAAAGACGGAAAAGGTTTCTTCGGCGGTCAGAACTACAAATACACCCAACAAATCATGACGACCCCGGGTGCGACCACTCAAAGCGACCGGCAGACGGTTGCCCGTGTTGATGCGCTGGGAGATAAAGCGACCGCAAAACAAAAACGCGAAGCAGCGAGATATGCGCCGAAGAAATGGCGTGAATCCGAACTTGAGATGTCCAAGGTAATCGCGGATGTTCTTAATAGTCACTACGGCCGCCGCAATGGTCTCATGATCTCGAAGCAATACGGCAAGTTCGGTGAGTCCGAAGTCATGTCGGTGTTAGCAGGCGAAGTCGGCGGCAAGAAAGGAAACTTCAAAAGTCTTCGAGTCTCCACAAACAAGGAAACCCACGGCCGGGGTTTCCTTTGGCTCGACAGCGCCAAATCACGTTATTTGATTGATGAAGATAACGGCAAAGCCTTCACCACCCACATTGCCTACGGAGGCATGGGTTATAGCGACGTCCACACCATCCATTCCGACCGAAAACGTCTTCCCGACCGCTACGTGTTTGAAGCCGACATGATTGAAGACACAGGCTACTACTGGGAAGACTGGGCACGGGACAATCCGGGAAGAGCTCGAACGGTCGCTTGGGTCGTTGCACCGCTGCCCATGGCCGCCCTCACCATCGGCGGGTTTGTGGATAACGACGAAGAACTCGCCGCCGTCTACGGCGGTGCAACAAAAGGATTCGTCCGCTTTGCGCCGGAAGTTGTCACCGTTCTCATTCCCTTCGGAGCCGGCATCAAGGCCGTCAAATGGGGGCTTACCGCCGTTAATATGGCGCGCACGGCCAAGGTTGCCGTCACCGCCATCCACATCGGTTTCGGAGCGATGATGCTTCCCGCTCTTGGGGAAGCGGCTCATAAACTTAATGAAGCACGCATCCACCGCAACGATGAAGACAGTGCCAAGTACATCAAGGCCGCCGTTGACGAGACCATGTATTGGAGCATGATGTTCTATGCCACTCCCAAGATTTTCAAAATGGCTGACGGGATGGGCTCCTTTGGGACGCCGAAAGGACCCACAGCCCCGGTTCGAGCTCCTACAGCGGCCCCGAAAGGATTTGGAGCAAAAGCCAAAGGCGGCGTTTTCCAATCGATTAAAACGGGAACGGCGAAGTACCTTAATTGGCAGACGGCGGGCCTATTCAACAGAGTTCGCGGAAAAGGAAAAGCACCCGCGGGGCCGAAAAAACCGGGGCTCGCCAAGCGTGGGGATGCGCTGGCGGAAAGCCTAGGCACCGAGTTTGCAGAAACCGGTTTAGGAAAGGTTGCAGGCGTACTCGACAAATGGATGTACCTCCCTGAAGTCGGGGCACGCGGCGTCGCGAAACTTGGCAATCGTGATTGGCGCGGCCGCAAGATGGAGCCCAAGTTCAACTCCAAAGGCGAGTTGACGACCAACAGCAGGATCGCCGACGCCGCCAACGGAATCGCCAACAAATACGGGCGCATGGCACATTGGCTTGTCGAGCCCAAGAAACCCCCCCTCGTTGAAAATACGGTCGAACTCCGCAATGCCTTGGCCGAGGCCGGCATCGACGCCAACGCCGCAGCCGGCAAAGGTCTCCCCACTTTTACCGCGGCGCGCGTCTATGCGTTGCTCGATCCCAAGACCGGAAAACGCTCCACGCTTTCAGGGAAACCGCCCAAACCGGTCAAAGGCAAGAACGTTATTGAACTCGATGTTTACTGGAAAAACGGAACGAAGAACTTCGAGGTTTCCCGTATGGATTTGGGCGGGGCTAAACTCGATGCCGCTGCGCAGATGCAGCTCTCGGCATCCCTTCTCAAATACCGCGGGCCGGAAGTCCTCACCTCCTACGATGTCCTCGGTCATGCCCAGCACCAACTCCACACGCGGGACCCCAAGATCAAGGAAGGAACGCCTGCCAGCATTGAGGTTATATACGACGTAAACACAGGGCAGGCGGTGAAGATCGTAGAGGGCTCCAAGATTCCCGAAGGCTTCCGCGGGAAGAATTTCGTCCGAACCTCGATCGATGTCGTTATGAAGGACGGCATCCCGGACCTCAAATTTAAAGGAAAGAACCCTCCCCCCTTCTTCGAGGCGATGCGCATGGATCTCATTACGCGCCGCCTGGCCAATGAACTAGGAGAGGGCGGACGCTTTGATATTCATGGCGCCAAACAGTCGGCTCTCGCCGAATACGCCTACCAGCGGTCGGTTGCCGAGAAAGGCGGGCTGCCTCGGGTTGTTCCCGATGTCGTTGAAGGTAATTTCTGCCATCTGACGGGACTCGCCAAGGAGATTAACCTTCCCGCGCTCAAAGCCCAAAGGACCGCCTTGCTCAAGAGCCTCGGAGAGAAGAATCTCAATCGGGAAATTTCAACGTATGACATCATCAAGATCGTCGAAAAGGATATGGGGAAGCTGGGGAAACCCCTGACCCAGAAAATTCTCAAAAACGGTCTTGAAGCCCATGAACTGACCATGGTTACCCGCATGGTGGAAAACCGCATCAACCGTCTTTCGAAGGACGGCGTAACGTTTGAAATGACGAAGGCGCAAAAATCACTGGCCACTCCGGAGTCCTTTGCCAAAGCCGCTCCTGACGGCGCGCTGACCGTCGGTTTGATTTCGATGGACGGTCCGCATATCGTCACGGTGAAAGGGGTTGTTCCCCGGAAAGGCGGGAAAGGATTTGACGTTCGCTTCGAAGATCCGGTTACCCCCGGAAAAATTCTGCAGATGTCGCAGGAAAGCTTCCTCGCCCTCACCCGCCTGGACACGATGCGCCTTAAGCCCGGCAAAGGGTCGGTCCTCGAGTCTCAGGCGCGCGCGAAAACGCACGCAAGGGACATGGGCCGCTTTAAAGACGGGATGCAGCAAACCCTGGCACGCGAAGGCCTGTTGGGAGAAAAGGCGTTCAAAGAATTACCTCCCGAAGCGCTCGATCCCGGCTTTGGAGCGGGGCTCTTCGGTTGGTTAAAACCCGAACGACACGTTATCGAAACCGTTCAACCCGAACGCCCGGGCGGATTCCAACGCAACTACTTCGAGATCGGCGGTCCGGCACCGGCAAGACTCGTTCCCGGAACCATCCAAAACCTTCGCCCCATGAAGGTCTCCTCAATGCATTCCAATGTCCACCTTGCAGAAATCATGGTCAACGGAAAGCCGAAGACGGTTGTTGTCAAAGAAAACGCACTCCCCAACGAAATTCCTACGACGATGAAGGCACACGACGTCATGATGGAGCTGCAGCGTAGAGGTGAGTGGCCCGAAGGCGTCTCCATCCCCAGGGTGTACGCCGCCGAACGCTGGGGGCCCAACACAGCGGCAAAACTCCAGGGTGAAAAAATAAAGGGTGAGCGGGTCGCGGAGCTCACCAATAAAGAAAATTTCGTTATGGTTCAAGAAAAGATTCCCGACGGTGCGGTGAGCCTCTTTGACATTGCGAAAGGAAACAACTCATTGGGGAAAATTCCAAACGAAGTCATGCAAAGGGCGCATGAGGCCGTTCTCAAGCTTAATAAAAAAGGCGTCGGTCATAACGATTTCGCTAACGGGACCAACATCATGCTTTCCAAGGGTCCCAACGGGAAAATTACGGTTCATCTGCTCGACTTCGGTCTCGGGACCCATTCGGGCGTCAAGGCACGCCTCCAGTACGACGGGAATCAAGTTCTCGGCCGATTCCGGGAAATCCAACAGAAGGGGATGCTCGAAGGAACCGTTCCCGAACCGAACATGCAGGGGTTCGGCTCAAGCAAAGGTTCCCCGATGCATTCGGTTCTCGATCAATTCCAAAATTCACGCGGGCGCACGACTGCGGGCCGCGAGGTCGCGCGCGGTGAAGGCATTCCCCCCATCGAATCCCTCTACGGAAAAATCCCGGGGCTGGAAACCGCAAAACTGGAGAAACTCCCCGAAAACGGGGTTTCCGGTGAAACCTTCCAGATCAGCATCGATGGAAAGCCCTGGTTCCTAAAACGGGTCTCTAAGGAAATCGGACAACAAGGCGACGCCATGATCCGCGAAATGTCACCGGGAACCCGTGCTCTTAATGAAAAGGGAATGGCCAATGTCATTCGGGATAACCCGTCGCTTTCCAAGTCATTTGAAGTCACCGAACAGGCCCACATCTTCAAAAGCGGGGAACATACCTTTGTCCTCACAAAGGGCCTCGACGGTGCGCCAACGGCGAACGCAAAATCGAGCACCTTGTCGACGGCACAACGCGCCGACGCCTCCATCATCCAGTTGATTCTGGGCGCCCACGACGCGAACGGCGGAAATGTCCTGGCAATGCGCAACGGGAAGCACGGCTTAATCGATTTCGAGAAAATCGAACGGACCCCCCAAAAGGCGGATAAGCTTCAGCAAATCGATACCAATGTGATGCTGAAAAACTTTCCTCTCGTTGACCGGCTGAAACACAACGATCCCAAGGTTTACGCCGAACGCTTCGATGCTTTCAGAAAGGATTTTAACAGCGGCGGCCGCGAACGCATGGATGTGTCGCTTGAAAAAGCGGGCTGGAGCAAGGCAGACCGTATGGCGTACTTGAAAACGGTCGAGACGAATATAGCCAATTACCAAGCGAACCTTGCCCCCTATCTTGAATATGCAAACGGCTGGGCTAAGAAAATCAAGGACGCGCGCGCCGAACAAGCGGCGAAAGCCGCCGCTGAAGCCGCTAAACCCAAAGGCTTTTTCAAACGCTTAGGTTTTGGCGCAGAGAAAAAGCCTCCCAACGGCGCCGAAATCCGTCAGGACCTCACCGCCTGGGCAAAACAGAAAGGACTCAAAAAACTATCAACAGAACAATACGAAGCCTTCCTCGCCGAGCGCTTTCCCGATGAATTTGTCCGCGCCGAAGCCAATTATTTTTATCGACGGGAAGCGACGGCCCGCTCCCTCGCGAAAGAATTCTCGGTCAAAGGGAAAACCGTCGATGCTTCCGTTGTTGAGGGGTTGCTCAATGAACGCCTCGCCAAGAAAGCCGAAAACCCTGCGTGGGAATTATCCTCCAAACAAATCGCTGCAGAACTCAGGGCGGCTTCCCAGGATGCCGGCTTTAGAATGCAGATCCTCGAAGCGTCCCGCGGCGCTGAAACCAAGGGCCGGGTTGAGGTTCGTCCTGACGGACTGCCCGGCTTACCGGAAGTAAAACTAGCCCCGGGGGTAAAACCCGACTTAATGAACGCGACCTTCAAGGTGGTCATGAAGGACGGCACCGTCGCTTATCTTAAGACTCCCCACTACGTCGGCACACGCATCACGGGATCACTTGCCGA
>JBFIEP010000128.1:0-6726 GCA_041603335.1 Elusimicrobiota bacterium
ACCCCGCCGCCGGCGCCGTTGCGGCAATCACAAATAAAATCCCCGGGACTACCATCAGCCGGTCACCTGATCGCGCCCATTGCGCTTCGAGTTGTACATCCTCTCATCGGCCGAGCGGATCAATTGGGTAAGGGAAGTCGCGTCCTTCGGAAAGGACGAGACTCCGAAACTCATCGTGACCGGCGTTCTCTGCCCCTGGAATACAAACGGCTCGGCGGCGACCGCAGAACGGATGCGTGAAGCCAAATCGACCGCCTGACTGTGCACGGTGTTGGGAAGGATGATCGCAAACTCCTCTCCTCCGTAACGTGCAACTACATCGACAGGACGGGTATGCTTGGCAAGCACGCGAGCGACTGTGCGCAAAAGCTCATCACCGGCCTGATGGCCGTAGTTGTCGTTGTACTTTTTGAAAAAATCGATATCCGACATGATCAACGCGAGCGGCATTTGACTGCGCCCCGCCCGCAGAATTTCATCCTGCAGGCGATTGCGGAATGTCCTCTGCGTCACAAGCTGCGTCAAACTATCGTGCGTCGCGAGATTATGCGCCTCATCGTAAAGGTGGATATTTTCGAGAGTCAGGGAAGCAAGCGTCGCAAACAGATCCACCGTTCGCATATCATCATTGGTAAATTGATCCGGCTCGGCGCCATGCAGCTTGAGGAAGCCGTAAGGCTGCTGGCGGACCTGAATAGGCACCACAAGTGCGGAACGGAACGGGTGTTGATTCGACCGGGGACCAAACCGCTCTTCGGCGTGCATATCCTTGACGAGAACCGGTGAGTGCGTACGGACAGACCAATTGACAATGGGATCCTGAGGCGTGCCTGGGAGAATCTCGGCTTTCGCACCCGCATACCGGCCCTCCACGATGCGCAGCAAACGCTGCTGAACCTCATCAGCGTTCATCGTGGTTCCAAGGCTCTTGGCAGCCTGCGTTAAATCGCGCCGCAAACGGATCTGAGTGATGGCGGAACTTTCGTACGTGTTGTAAAAACGCAGTTCACGATCACCATCACGAATCTGCGCATCAAGACGGTCAAGATTATTAAGTACTTCGCCCCTCTTCTGTGCGAACCGCGTGCGATGGCCAATCATCGCAAAACATAAAAGAATGACGCCAACCGCCTCGGTCCCGACCCCGACCCGAATAGAAACATCCCCAACACGGGTAAACACGACCGCGGCAGACGCCGCCACTAGGAACGCATAGATGATTTGGGCTTCCTCTTCACGGCGGAAGTCGTTCCAAAGAAAAATAAAAACAAAAAGAGGGAAAATCGCGACTTCGTATCCCGGTAGAAGAAAAAGACCCGCGGCCGCGCCCGAGAAGATGAGAATCGATCCAAGAAGCGTCAAATTGCGCCGAGCTAACATGCGAACGATTCCCTCCCTGACTAGTCCAAAACAACTCTCGCGCGGCGTTGCGCCGCGCGAGAGTGTATCCACCAAAATTGGTGGAGGTGGCGGGAATCGCACCCGCGTCCAGAATAACGTCCCTGAGGCTACTACAGGCTTAGTCCAGCGTTAATCTCAGTGCAGGGAAACCGCCGAACAAGTACCCTACACCCAGCTCCGTTTAATCTCGACAACACACCGACGAAGCGCGCAGCGTGCCGTCCAACCTGCTAGTTTACACCGGGTCCCCCCTAGCAGGTGTTGGAGGGTCGATGCAGACCTACAGCGGTTTAGGCTGTGGCCCAGGCCAGTTGACTATTGTCTTTGGCTTTTATGTTTTTGGGCGGATTTTATCCTGGTCCCGTCCAACCAGGGCCTGCAACCGTCAGAAAGCGACCATCCTGTCGAAGCTAGTCACCCCCATCAATTTCAGTATAACAGACAACCAAGGGCCCGGCAAGGCGAGGAATTCGTCTAAAATATTGAAATTTTCAGCGTAACTGCTACACTCAGAATATGCCCAAAAGCGATGCAACGGTGGGGGAAAGCCTGGTCGTAGTCGAGGATGATGACGATTGGTCCGAAATGATCCGCCTTTGGCTTAAAACAGCAAACTATAAGGATGTCCGCTTTGCCATCAGCATCAAACAAGGCCTTAAGCTCATCAAAGCCCGTCGCCCAGACTGCCTAATCCTCGATCTAAATCTCTCCGATGGCGACGGACACTCCATGAGCCGCCGCCTTCGGGAAAATCCCGATACCGCCAAGCTGCCGATTATCATGATGACCAGCTTCGCTGGAGAAAAAGTTAACGCCCTGAAAGCCGGCGTCGATTATTTCATCGCAAAAACTCCGAACGGCTCGGAATTGCTGGCAACACTGGAAGCCCTTTTCCGCCGACGCGATCTTGACGCCGACCTCGAACGCTTTGGAGATCTCGCACTGCAATCGAATGGGCATCAGGTCTTCCTAGATGGAATCTCCGTCGCCGAGTTAACTCCCAAAACCTACGAACTGCTGCACACCCTCGTTACACGGGGACCGACTCCCGTGCCGCGCGATGAACTTTTCTCTCTCCTCGACAACCGGGAAGAAGATGTGTTGTCACGCGCGCTCGACATTCTCGTTAACAGACTCCGAAAGTCCCTACCGCCGCCTCTGCGCAAACGGATCAAAGCCGTCCGGGGATTCGGATACGCTTATATTTCAGACAAATCCTTGTAACGATTTAGTTTTTAAGAAACGCGGACAAGCTGCTCAAGCGCCGCGGAAAACTCGCCGCCGGTCTTCCAGCGCTTATCCGGGTCGGGCTCAAGAGCCTTAGCCATAACGTCATCAAACTCAGGCGGAAGCCCTGAAACGATCTTCGACGCCGGAGCATAGGTCGAGTTCATCTTGGCCATCAACATCCCCGCTCCCACACCGCGATACGGCAGTTCTCCGGTGACCATTTCATAAAGGCAAACACCCATCGCGAATACATCCGACTCCTTGCGGACCATCCCTTGTTCCTGCTCGGGCGCCATGTAGGGAGGTGTTCCCACCACGGTATTGGTCATGGCCATAGACATGCGCGATACTGTTTCCTTTGCTTGGCGCGCGACGCCAAAATCCATCACCTTCACCACACCTTCGTCATTAATCATCACATTCGAAGGCTTGAGATCCCGATGAATAACGCCCTTGGTATGGGCGAAATCAAGCGCGGCGGAAATTCCTTTCATAATTCCGATGGATTGCTCCAGCGGCAGCTTCTTTTGCGTGTAGATCAATTCGGAAATCGTCTTTCCTGCCACAAATTCAAATACGAGATACACGTCTTGGCCCTGCTCTAGAATCTGATAAATCTCGACGATATTCGTCTGCCGCAACGCGGCGACCGTCCGGGCTTCCTTGAGGAAACGCTCGCGTTCACGCGGGTCGGAGCGAATCTCTTCGCGCATCTTTTTGACCGCGACGGAACGATCCAACTGCGTATCATGGGCGCGATACACGACCCCCATCCCCCCTTGGCCGATTTGGTCTTCAATACGGTGGACGCCGCCTAACAAAGCGTCACGCGCGCGCTGGCCGGGTTCTGCACCGGCCATCCCCTCGAACTCTTCGTCTGTTTCGATATCCGGAACCGCCGAAGCAGAAAGCTTGCGGCGGATGGTGTCTTTAAAGGTATCGGAAACCGCTCCCACCAGGCCGAACCCGATGAAAACAATCGCGGCCGCCAGGGCGAGCCACAAGTAGGCCTTCTTGTTTTTAAAGATGGAATGATCGGTCTTAACCGTTTCTTTCTTCGACTGCGGACGCCCTTCAAAGAGCGCCAGCATATCGCCGCCTTCGGGCAATGACATCATCTCCTGGAGATGACGGTTATACTTCCCGTCGAGACTGGCGGCCTGCCGCATCATATCAACGGAGTTGGAATTATCGCCCTTTCCCGCGAAGGCCCATGACGCCTGGGCGTACGCGTGGGCGTTTTGCAAGTTAGCCCCGATCGCCAATTTAGCAGATGAGAGGGCATCACTGTGACGGCCCATGCGGTTGAAGATCTCGGATTGTTTCGTAAACAAACGGCTCTTCATATCCGGCTCGGCATACCTAATCGCGTTTTTAATCGCGTTCAAGGCATCAGAGTATTTCTTCATGCGAAGATAGGCGTTGGCCTTGGCAAGGTACGCGCGCGGGTTTTTCGCGAGAGCCTTTAATGATTCGTCGGCGTAGTAAACGGCCTTCTTGGGGTCGCGGTTCGCGAGATTCTCGGCGGCTTTAACATACTGGCTCGCGTTTTTGACATTTGCGTAATTGGCGTCGATGGCGGAGGAAGAAGGCTGACGGGTCCCGGCCACGCGATCGGAGAAGCGGGCCTTGTTAAAAGCGGTTGGCCCGGGAGCGGCGTTGGCCTTGGCGACGCCCTTGGGACCAAGTTGGTTTTTCGCCATGCGGATAGTGGCAAGAAGTCCCGGGTCGCGGTTACCTCCTTCATAGGCTCTTTTGCCAGCCCGATAGGCGCCTTCCCAATCGCCGATTTCAGGCTGGGCGAGAGCCTGAGAAAGGCCAGAATAGGCTGCGGCATTGGTCGGATCCAGCTCGGTTGCCCTTCGATAAGAATCCGCAGCCCCGGCGCTATCACCAGTATCGCGTAAAGCGTCGCCGTAATTCCGGTGCGAATTTGTGTTTCCTCGGTCGTTGTCGCGCCAATCTCTTGCGTCACCCAGTGCGGGGTTGCGATTGGGGCTAGTGCCAAACCCAGGACCACGTACTTCAGCGTGATTTCCGCGGTCCCGATCCCGCCAAGGACCACGGCCCCCATGCCATGGCAAGCCCGCATCAATCCGGGCATCCTTCATCGCGATCATAAACGGTTTAGTGGCCGGATTTCCCCACAACGCTCTAAATTTTCCCTTATCGCTCCCTACGGCATGGTCATGACTGTCCTCTCCTCTTGATTGATGCCGAGAGGCAATAGCCTGATCAAATAAAGCTTGGTGCTCGGGACTTAGAGCATCATATTGCGCACGGAGAGCATCTTTTTTTTCCTGAGAATCATCGCCATACTTCTTTTCCAATCCATCATAGATTTCCTTAAACTTTTCCTGCGTATGTTCCGGTAATGGCCGGTCGGTACCCATCGTCGACTGATGGGAATCTCCGCTTGAATCAGGAGTAGCGTGAGACTCCTCACCCGCACAAAGATTACCGCTCGAAAGGATTACAAGTACCCCAAAAACGAGGCTGAACACGCACCGCTTGACACCATCGATCCTTTCGCTCAGTATTTTTTTCACAATCATTAGGGTGTTAATTCAGTTTAGAGGCGGCCCATGGAGATGTCAAGGGACCCCCCCCTCCATCAAAAAGAACATATTTTAAAAGACAATTTACCTAGTAAACTGCACGGTCAGGCCGGATGCCAACTGCCCGACTATTCGCCTTTTCCCTTAGCCGCTTTTTGACTGCCTTCTTATATTCAACCCACATCTCCGAGGCCATGGACCCCCTCAGCTCCTCACGAATCAGCTTCTTCGTGTGATGCCGGCTAATCATTCCGCCACACTGCTTTTCACTCATCCCCTCGACACATCCAAAAGAATTCATGCACTTCATATAGTCATCGGACATACCGCAATCAAAATCGTGGTAGGCAAAAAGCCTGTGATTCTTGCTCACACACCCGCCCAAAACCCCTACACTAACCACCAAAATCAAAAATCGAAACATCACATCCTTCCTCTATAGCGATCATCGGCAAACGACTCCTCATTAGCCGCCTCAATTTCCTTCCACTCCTTCATCATATGCCTCCCGCATTCTTTCACACTCATAAACCGATCACACCCCCATTCCCGCCGGCACGACTTCGCCGACAAGCCCCGATTCTTACAAATCGCCAACTCTTTCTTATAATAGGAAGAGTCCTCAAACCAGAGTGTCGCACAACCCGTGAGGATTAATGGGAGAATTAGCAGGAAAAGCCGCATTAAGTGAAGTATAAGAGGACCCTATTTCGCTGTCAATAACGTCGCCATGAGTCGCGAGAAACCACAAAAGAATCCAAAGCTCCGCCTAGACCAACTTCTGGTCGATCGAGGGCTGTTTGAAACCCGCACCAAGGCGCAGGCCGCACTCATGGCCGGAAAGATCCGCCTTCACGGAACGGATATCCCGAAGGCTGGACAATCGGTAACCGAAGACGCAAAAATTGAAGTACTCAAGGACGCTGTTCCCTTCGTCTCCCGCGGCGGCCTGAAACTTCAAGCGGCACTGGATGCCTTTCCCATCAAGGTCGAAGGACGCACCGCTCTTGATCTCGGCTCCTCGACGGGAGGATTCACCGACTGCCTGCTGCAGCATGGAGCCGCAAAGGTCTTTGCTGTCGACGTAGGAACAGCACAGCTGGATGACGCATTACGCAAAGACAAACGCGTCGTTTCATTGGAAAAAACCCACGCGAAACTTCTAACGCCGGAACTTCTCGGCGGCGAAGCGCCCGACCTGCTCGTTGCCGACGTTTCATTCATCTCGCTGACAAAGGTACTCGAATCGGCCCTCGCCGTACTTGCCCGCCCCTGCGAGCTGGTCTTACTGGTGAAACCCCAATTTGAACTCGAACCGAAGAAGGTTCCACGCGGTGTGGTACGTGAAGAAGCCCACCGCCAAGAAGCAATCGAGCGGGTCCGCGAAGCCGCCAAAACCCTTAATCTTGAGGAAAAGGGACTCATTGAATCCCCCGCCAAAGGGCCGAAGGGAAACATTGAGTATCTGCTTTATTTAAAAGGATAAAAAAGACACCTTCCTTATATTATAAAATCCGCAAATAACCATGAAGATCCT
>JBFIEP010000129.1:0-6700 GCA_041603335.1 Elusimicrobiota bacterium
CGATCCATGCCGCATCTCCGACCGACCGGACAATTCTTTTCACTCACGGATGGGGCGACAACAAGGGAGACATGCTGCGCCGATTCCACTCCCTGAGGAAACACTTCAACTTATTTTTTCTCGATACCCGGGCTCACGGGGAAAGCGGCGGCCGACACTCATCGATCGGATATCTTGAAGCAATCGATTTCGACGCCGCCATGAAGGCGTTGCGTTCCCAATATCCGACCTGGACAAAACGACTCGGCATCTGCGGACTCTCAATGGGAGCGGCGGTCGCCATTCACGGAATGAGCCGCTACCCCGAAATACGATGCGCCGTTTTAGAATCCCCCTTCCGGTCTTTCAATGAAGTTGTCCGGCAGTTCTCGCAAAATAAATACAAACTCCCATACTTCCCTTTTGTTTGGTTAACACTCCAAATTATTCGATGGCGATTGGGTGGAGATTCCGAATCCTGCAGCCCGGAAAAACATATTGGCAGTATTGCACCAAGGCCTGTGCTTTACATTTCGGGAACAGACGATTCGCTCATGCCGCTAAGTGAAGTTCGCGCCCTTTATGAAAAAAGCGGCGACCCAAAAGAATTATGGGTCGTTGAGGGCGGGACGCATGGGCAATGTCAGGAAATTGCCGGTGAGGAATACTCGACGCGGGTACGGGAATTCTTCGAAAAAGCGTTATGAAGATCGTTTCAACCCCAGGTGCGATCAGAACCCTAACCGACCGGTGGCGCCGCGGCGGTGAAAGCATAGGATTTGTTCCTACGATGGGGGCCCTACATGCCGCTCATCTATCCCTTGTCCAACGGGCACGGAAACGCCACGACCGCGTCGTCGTTTCAATTTTCGTAAATCCTCTCCAATTCGGTCCTAACGAAGATCTCTCTAAATACCCCCGCCCATTCTCAAAAGATGCCCGGATGTGCCGCGAGGCAAAAGTCGACGCCTTGTACCACCCGACTGCTTCAGTCATGTACCCCCCAGGGGCCCGTACCGTTATTGAGGTCAAGGACCTCTCCGATCTATATTGCGGTGCATCCCGCCCGGGGCATTTCCGGGGAGTCGCGACCGTCGTGGCGAAACTGCTGGGGGCGGTCCGGCCCGATTCACTGTACCTTGGAGACAAAGATTTTCAACAACGCGTCATTCTGGAGCGCATGGTCCGTGATCTTGATTTCGGCATCAAAGTCGTTGGCTGCCCCATCGTCCGGGAGTCGGATGGATTGGCCCGATCAAGCCGGAACGCCTATCTCACAGAGTCCCAACGCGCGAAGGCCCCTCTTCTATACGCCTCTCTAAGGAGGGGCGCTAAGGAGGCAAAGCGGCGCGGGGCCACCCCTGCTTCAGTCCTGGCCGCAGTACGCCGGGAATTGCGCCGAATTCCCGGATCAAGGATCGACTACATCGCTCTCGCCGATGCACAAACCCTCGAGCCTGCAAAATGCTTAAAGGGGCGGTTTCGCCTATTATCGGCTTTATATTTCGGTAACACCCGGCTTATTGACAATACTCCGATCCTCCTTTAGCATAAAGAGACATGAGGAAAATATTTAGCTTAATTTTGATCACCGGCCTCGCGTGGCCTCTCCACGCCGCCGCTCCCAAGACCGCCCAAAAATCTTCCGTCGCCGAGGTCTTCGTTGATCTTTTTGGAGAAAAGGGGTTTGACGCCCTCCATCGGCGTGGATTTGTTTCTCTAACCGAGGGGAAAGACGGGCCCCGTATAACCCACGTTCAATGGCCCTTACTGCGCCGCGCCGAAAAGGCCGCGCCTGCCTATCGTTCTTTCTTAACCCTCTACGAAAAAAACCGGAAGCGCCTTTCCGTTGAGGGTTCCATGGAAAATTTACGCTATCTCCAGCGCGAACCCATCGGGGGACTGATAACACCCTCCGTACGCGCCGCCGTCGATACTCTCGCGGCATTACTGGCGGACGCGGGAACCCTCGACAAACGTCTCGCGGCCGCGCCTGAAAACCGCAATTTATTCAAAGCTAAGTGGGCGAAATCCTTCGTTGAACGGCGCAAGGCAGCACTCATGCTTTCTCCGCGCTCGGAGGCCTCAACCTTCTTTAGCGAGGTACTTTCCCGCCAAGAATCTTCTGCCGCCGGCAGAGAGGCCGTTGTCAATTTTCTTAAAGCCGTCTACGACGCAGATGTCGCGGAGCCTCTCGATGCCGACCTGAAGAAATCAAAACTATCTCCCGAAATCCGGGAGCAGTTGGCCGACTACCTCGCCGATCAGCGTCTGCTATGGACGGTTTCCGAAACGCGTCGCCGTCTGCGGGAAATAGAACGGGCGGGATCGCTGCTCAAAGACGCTGCAGACATTGAACTCGTTTTGGCTGGATTAGAAAAAGAGGGTTCGGCTGCGAAAATGCTCCATAACGCGATCGCATCCCGGGACAGTTCCGACAATACCGATTCAGGAATCCGGTTCTCCGGACCTGAATTACACGTGCATGCCGACGACGGCTCCGCGACGCTTGACGCCGGTGATACCGCAGCCATCTCTATGGCATTTTGGATCTACGGTGTTCGAGAAGGGAAGGAAATCGAGGTCTCCCAATTGTCCTTCGTTGACCGCGGCGCTGCCGGGATCAGCAACCGCACTGAAACCAAGAAGCGATTAAAAAATGGCGGCCCTTACTCCTTTTCGACCAAGATTCCCATTTTGACCCATGAGCCGTTCACATTCCGCCTGTTTTTGGAATCTTCCGATGCCGAACCGTTTTCACGCGAAATTGAAATTCAACCATCCCCCCGTTATCAAGAAATCCTTTTGGTAGCAGCCGAAGCGGATCGTGAAGCCGCCTCCTGCATGCTCGACGACGCGATCGCCCGCTATGAAGCGGCGATCGAAACGTTGAAACCGCTTACGGGAAAACGCCGCTTTGATGAACTCCACCGGAATGTGCAAGCCCGCCTAAGAAAGGCCCAAAATCAAGCCGATCAATACCAGAGTCTTCAAGGCGCGGTTGATGGGGCAAAACTTTTCGCATCAAAGGAGCAATGCGACTATCGTGATGATCGTGCACGAAACGCACTCAGTCTGCTATCGAAATTGCCGGCGGGATGCGATGCGATGCCCGAAGGACCTTCAGGACATTCTCTTAGCGAAGAACTCCGGGATCTAATGCGCCAGACCCACCGCCGCGCGCAGGCGCAGGAAGCCTTTAGGAGAGCTGTCAAGAAGGCCCGCTCTCGTGAAGGTCGGTGCAAGGCCGATGAGGCCGCCGGGCTTTACGCCGCGGCGCTTTCCCTTCTCGATGCCGAATCGGGAGCACGGTGCGGCGATTGGGAACAGGAATACACATTGGTACGGATCGAGGATTTCCCGCGAGCCTTAGGGGCTTCCCAAGTTGCCGGAGCCTTTGCCGCCGCTGCCGATAAAGCTGAAGAAAATTTTTCAAAGGGAAATGTCGCCGATGCTTTACAAATCCTACTTCCCACTTTAGCCAAAATCAACGAGATGCCTGATGCGGATTGCTATGACAGCAGCCGTCGACGTCTCGCCGATTTAACCGAGGCTTACGGGATCGCATTATCTCCCGGGACGGCGAATAAAACGGCAGCAGAGGCGAAGCTTCCGAAAGATTCAACGGAAAAAGCCGTCACGGCTGTCATTGCTGAAAGGCGACGGCGTGAAAATAAAAAACGCGTTAAAGAGGCCGTGGAGCGGAACCAACAGGCGCCCGACAGCGCGTCTTCCGATGGAGGGAATCGATGATTAAAATCGCTCTTGCCTTCATCCTGAGCCTTTCCCTCACCGGGAATGGGTTCGCCGCGTCTGCTGCCGCCGGGGGGCCCATCACAGAGGCTTCCGTGAAACCCGTGGAAAAGAAAAAAATCGTTCCGCAGAAAAAACGGTCAATAGAGAAACGCAAACGCCGTAGAAAGAATGTGTCGCCTAAAGCGTCAAAGAAGGCGGCACCAAAGAAAATTCGGAAAAAAGCTGTCAGAAAGCCCGCGAAGAGAGCACCGGTCAAGAAACCGCGCTCCCGGCGCACAGCTTCAAGCTCGGATGGGACCGATGCCTTGCTCGCCTTTGGCGCAAGCGCTGCGAAGGCAGAAGGCGGGCTCCGGATTCTTCATATTCGTCGAGGGTCTCCCGCCGAGGATCTCGGACTTAAGTCGCGTGATACGCTCCTTACACTCAACGGACGCAGGACACGAACACCCATTGCTGCCGCGCAGGCCTTGCGAAGTTGGAAACCGGAAACGCGCCTATCGGCGGTGGTCAATCGCGTCGATTCCAAGATCGACAATGCTCAAGGCCGCGCGGATCTTCGCGGAAAACTTTTGAGTCTAGAAAGCCCGGCGCAGCATTGGCCTCGCCCCGTACTGCGCGATGCGGAGCAGCTCTCCCTCCGGGAGGCCGCTAGAGCCCAATCCCATAAGACAGCCGCTCGAGAGGGGTTAAAAGCCCCGCTAAAATCACTCAAAGCGCCGTCCTTCCGGGTTGCTGCCGGTGAGCGTATTTGGGTCCATTTTCCCAAGGGAATTCCTCAGTCCGTTCAAGCCGGCGATGTTGTTGAGGGAGAAACCAGTACCGCGATGGCGGCGGATAACACTCTCGATTTTCTCGTCATCCCGCAAGGCAGCCGCATCTGGGCGCAAGTCGTGTCTTCCAAGGCAAAGGGAGGTGCGCGCATCGTGACCCTTGTTGTTTTCAAAATCGGCCTGGATGGCGGAAAAATCTATCCCTGCTCGGCGATGGTCCGGGCAATCTCCGGCACAGAACCCGACGTAATGATCACCTCGGGCGGATCACTCGTCTCCGCCCCGACCGATGAAGCCGAATTGCTTTTTCCCTCAAAGCGAAATCTTCAGATTGAATTCCGCAAAGATCTCGTGATTTTCGAACCGATTGATTTTTATAAATCGGGACCCGGCCTATGGCTTCGCTCCGCCGCCGGATCCAACGGTCCATATTTTGAAATCTCCCACATCATCCGCGGCCGCTCTGCCCATGCAGCAGGACTCGAGAAAGGGGACCGGGTTACCCATATCGGCGGCCGCCCCGTCCAGAGACTCGGTTTCTCGGAAGCGATTCGCCTACTCTATGGATCTCCCGGAACGCGTGTAGAAATCAAGGTAATCCGTGCCTCCTCACGCTCTGCCGAACGGGTCCGCCTTCAGCGCGGGGCAGGTTACCGGAAGGGCTACGGGTTAAAACTTTCTTCGGGAAAGGACGGTGCATACGTTCTTCGTATCGATGAGGATTCACCCGCCTATCTGGCGGGAATTAGGCGCGGGTACCGCATTGACTCAATTGATGGAACCGCACTCGCGGGGGTGGGAAAACGCACACTCAAGCAATTACTAAAACCCACCGATACCGAGAGAACTATCGTTTTTAAACCACGGGACCGTCGTGCGCGCAGCGAATCAATTCTCGCGGTGCCGTATCCATACGCGCGCAGCATGCGCGGAAAACTTAAAAACATCCACTAGTCTTCTACTCCTGCAGTTTTTTAAGCATTCGGGCGGCATCTTCATAATGACCGGCCGCTTCGGGCGGATCCGCCGGATGCTCAACGTCTGAAATGGCCTTCAAGACGGCCAACGCGTCTTTCTTCCGCCCCGCCTGTAGATAAGCCTCGGCCAATGCCGGGTAATGCGAGGTGTGGTTCGGTCCATATTCAACAGCCTTCTCCAAATTCTCGACGGAAAGACGGTTGCTCCCCCCCACGAAACGGGGAAGCTGACGATAGAGCTCGCCAAGTACATGATACGCACCACTGTGCTTCGGGTTGAGTGCAAGCACTCGTCTCATCCGTTTCTTCATCGGACCAATCATAAACAAGGAGCGCATAATTCCCCGCGTTTCCCCAAGGCGACCCATCGCGATTCCATGCCAGAAATGCGCCTCGGCATCATTATCCCGCAAGTTCAATGCCGCCTCTACTTCTTTTTCCGCCCGGGCATAAACCGCTATTTTTTCCTTCTTCTTTTCGAGACGCTCGCCGCGACGGACCAGACTCCGTCCCAACCGCCAAAGGGAATCAAACTCCTTCGGGTCTTCCCTTAATCGCGTTTCAAGCGCGACAATCGTTTTTTCGAGATTCCCCGGTTCATTGCGACGGAAATAGAGGGCGTCTATCGCCGCGGTTGAAGCGACCTGGGCATAGGCGGGAGCCGCCAGCAATAAGAAGGAAAGAAGCCCAATCACCGGAACCGGGAAAGATGCTGTCTCATGATGCAATCGTTTACAACAACCGTAAGGCCTTTCTCCCGGGCCTTGGCGACGGCCTCGGGGTGATCGACGCCGTCCTGAAGCCAAATTCCTTTCGCCCCGATCGATATAGCTTGGCCGACAATTTCCGGAACATGCTCTGATTTTCGAAAAACATTGACAACATCGATTGCTTCCTCGATTGTCAAAAGCGAGGCATGACACTTTTCACCCAATAGCTGGGAATGTCCGGGATTAACCGGAAATACGCGATACCCCGACTCCATTAGATACTGGGCTATCTGATGGGAGGGACGGGTAGGCTTAGGAGAACAGCCCACAACCGCCACGGTACGAAGCCTAAGCAGCGCTTCGATATCATTACTAACACTCATTAGCGGTATTGTAGCAATCCCGTATCACGCCCGTGGGATTAGTCGCGTTTGTAAAGGTCCCGACCCTTAAGGCCGACGAGGTAAGCCAGGTTCGAGAAACGAAAGAGATAGATGCCGGCTGCAAG
>JBFIEP010000130.1:0-6672 GCA_041603335.1 Elusimicrobiota bacterium
AAGCCAAGGCGAAAGCAGAGGCTGAGGCGAAAGCGAAGGCGGAAGCGGAAGCCAAGGCGAAAGCAGAGGCTGAGGCGAAAGCGAAGGCGGAAGCGGAAGCCAAGGCGAAAGCAGAGGCTGAGGCGAAAGCGAAGGCGGAAGCGGAAGCCAAGGCGAAAGCCGAGGCGGAATCTAAGGCGCAGTTAGAGGCAGAAACAAAGGCGGCGGAGGAAGCAAAATCCGTCGAGAAGGCAGATGCGGAGTCTAAGGCCGATTCAGAGTCGAGTGCCGAGCCTGTTGCGGCCGCGCCGGTTGAAGCGCCGGCAGTTGAGACTCCCGCACCGGTGCCCGCCGCTAAAAAGGTCGCTCCATCATCGGCATCTTCCGCCGAAATCCAGGTCGACCCGGTGCCGATTCCTGAAAAGACGCCCGAGGGGCAGATCCGCCGAATCGCTTATCTTTATTCAGCGGACCATCAGGAAGCGGCTGAAAAACTTATGGAGTTCCTCCCTTCGGTTGCCGGGACGGTCTCTAAGAAACCACTTTATCTCCATAAGGCAGTCGTTGCTTGTATTTCACCGTCAACACATGCGACCGATCTCATGGAAAAATTGAAGGGTTCCAATACTGTCGGTGTTATTGCGCTTATGGGCGGTTTGTCTAACGATCAAACAGAAGACATTGAAAGTCTTTGCGACGACGATGATATCTTGTATCGGAATTTTTCGCCGGACGAAGTCGGCAAGCGTACGGCTGCTATAGAGTTGCTGTTGGAATTAATGCTTCTGAGGTCCGGTTAAATGCTGTCGCGGTGGTCAATCGAAGATGCTCCGACGAAAAGAGATCCGAATCGCCGTCTTTTATTCGTTAAGGGATCGCTCGCCGATGTTCATGGATTGATCCGGAAGCTGGGAGCCGTTTGCGGCCGGCCGAAGAAAGAAAAAGGCAATGCGGATTTTAATTTCAGCCTCGCGCTCCGCAAGCTGAGTGATGACGATTTATCGGAAATTCAATCGGAGCTTCGAAGCATAAGCCCCGGTGGGGAAGCCGCCACTGATGCTGCCGAACCCGAATCCGCCGAGCCCGCACCAGCGGAGGCCGCCCCGGATTCTGGGGATGGATTGCCCATTGAAATCGCGCTTGCCTCTGGCGGCGGGCCTGCGCCGATTGAAGAGACACCGGTTCCTCAGACAACGGCACTAGCTGCAGAGCCGGAAGCGGCGATGCCCGAGATCACCATTAAAAGGACGCCCGAACCCGCGGCAGAACCGGTTGCGGAGCAGCCTTCTGTTTCTCTGGAGTCTCCGGCCGGGGAGAAACCTGATGCCGCCGAGGCGGAGTTAGGTGTTCCCATAAGCGGTTTAAATCTCTCGGCGCCGGGTGGAGCGGCGGCGATTGCGACGGTATCCAATCCTAATGCCGATGCCGGAGATGCGCCGTTTGCCGGTCAAGGGCCTTCGATCGCGGCAAGACCCGACGAATCGGCGGGGGCTTCCCCTTCGACTCCCGAGCCGGTTTCAATCGAAGCCCCAAGAACTGTCGGCGGCGGAGGGCCCTCCGGGCTTGAGCGTTTGGCGGCGATGCCCCTTTTTGGCGGACTGACAGAGCGTGAGGTTACATGCTCTCTCGAGAATTTTGTGGTGGGGGCCTTCAATCGGTTTGCCCACGCAGGGGGGATGTCGATTCTTACGAGTCCCGGAACCTTGTATCAACCTCTATTCGTGTCCGGTCCGTCGGGAAGCGGCAAAACCCATTTGCTTCACGGCCTTGCCGATAAGCTTCAGCAGCAAGCTCCGGACGATCCGGTCTGGATTACGAGTGGAGCCCGTCTCGCTCGTGCGGTGGCCTGGGCAATTTCTTCAAATAGATTCTCTGAGATGGAGGAATACGCTAAAAAAGCACGAACGCTTATCATTGATGATCTCCAGTTTATGGGTATTGCTGATCATAATAAGGTGCAGCTCGCCGCAATATTGAAAATTTTCACTGACGATCAAAAACAAATCGTTCTTTCTTCGGCCTATCCTCCAGAGATGGTCGCCGCGATTGAGCAGGCTCTTGAAATCCGTATTACAGCCGGTCATGCTGTTGAGCTCAAGACTCCTAATGAAAAAAAGCAGGATTCCATCGTGAAGGCGGCGCTTGAACGCTGCGGCCTGATCGGTGATGATGAGGAAGTCGATGCATTTGCCCAGCAGGCCGGTCTCGATTTTAATTCGTTGGGTTTGATCCTGCGGCGGGCGCTTGTCCTTCAGGCTTTGCGCGCCGCTTCCGGTCAAGCTGTTGGATTGGCTGATATGCATGGTGCGTTATTCCAGTCCGACGCCGGTGAGCCGCAGATCATTGCCGCCGGAGATTTGGAAGGTAAAACAAGGGAGTTGCCCTCTCCTGCGGGCGGCTCTCGCACCCTTGTTCTTCTCTATCCGCAAGGACAAGAGGTTCATGCGGAATGGGCTCTTCGTCAGGTTGCTGCCGCCGCTTATTCCCAGGCTTGGGAATGGACTTTCGCCGATGCGATTCGTAAACCCTATGCGGTAGATCCCGCTTCTACGGTTCCCTTTGTGTTGGCCGAAGAAGCATTGCAGGCGGGGGCTGACGCCGTTCTCGTGTTAGGCCCGCAGCCGGGAGCCGAACTTGCCGAGCACGAGGGTGACAGCCGCTATGTTCTTAAGCATCTGCTCAAGGATGGAGAAGTCTCACTGGGATGGGTTCCCTACCAACGTGTTCACGATCCTAAATATCATCTTCATGCCTTCCTGGATATGCAGGGTGAACCCATCATGGGAGTAGCGGCGTGAACGAATTAGCGGCGGCGCTTGCGGTCACGACGGCCGTCGGTCTTGGTGCCATTTATTGGCATTTGAAATTCCGGCTTCTTTTGCCTGTCGAAGCACAGCTGCATCGAGATCGCTTAGATTGGAGCGAACGCGGGGATTTTTCCCAGGAACTCTTAGAGGCTCATCCGCTTCCGGAAACCCCCGAGGCGCTTGCGGAATCCCTTCAGTTTGGGGTCGACCGTTTTCTCGCTCGCTTTGGCGGCGTCGATGTCTTTGTTTGGTGTCGGCGCGACGCGATTGGCTCTTTTGATAGGAGTGATGGAGATCTTGTTTTTCGCTCTGGAATCCTGGAATCGCTTGAAGCGGAAGATTTAAAGATTGAGGAAGATTTCTGGATAAAGGCCTTTGAAGAAGAGGGCGGTGTATTTTGGACCGGAAATCTACCGGGCGATTGCGGTCGTCTGCTTTCATCCCGAGGAGCGGGGTCGCTTCGTTTGATTCCCTGGGGAACCCGCGGGCGGTTGTGGGGTCTTATCGGGGCGATCGGGGACGATGAATCGGCAGGGGCTTCTCATCGCCACGCCTCGCCTCTCGAGATGTTGGCCGCGTATTATTCGTCGATGGCCGATCGTGCGGCCCGCTTTTGGGATTTGGAAGGGGCTCGCGAACAGCTTCAAGGCGGTTTGGATGTGACGATGCAGAGGCTCGATGAAACCAATCTTCAATTGATCCAGCGTGCCAAGGAAATGAAAACGGTGAAAGCGGTCACCGGCATCATTTCCGACCATCCGGATCAGCCGGACGTATTGAGTGCGATTGTCGCGTTGGTCGCTAAATCACTCGAAGCCGATATTTGTGCCTTCCTCCTGCTTGACGAAGAAACGGGAGAGCTGATCACGCAGCCCGGTGCTTATGGGGTGAGTGAGGGGGATGAGGGTCTCTACAAGATTCCGCTTTCCAATGAACAGGCGTCTTCCGTCCGGGTTTTTCGATCGGGGGAACCCTTCGTGACCGGGGACGCTCAAAATGACCCTTTGGTGATTTCGCATTATGCGAAGCTTTGGAACGTGAGATCGCTGATGGTTGTTCCGCTCCGTGTTGATAGCCAGCGTGTCGGGGTTATGCGTGTTGGAAGTTTTAAACAGGATCTTTTTAAGCCCGAGCATGTAAGTTTTGTTCAGGTCATTGCCGAGGAAGCGGCGGTTTTGATTGAAAGCGCGGTTTTGTCCAAGCGCCTGCATGATTCAAACGTAGAGCTTCACCGGCTTCATACGATGAAGGACGATTTTGTTTCTACGGTAAGTCACGAGTTCAAGACTCCCTTGACCTCGATCCAGGGGTTTTTAGCGGTATTGCTTGAGGGGGAAACCGGGGATTTGACGGCCGAGCAGGTTCGCTTTCTCAAGATTGTTAAGAATGCCGCCGACCGCCTGCATCTGCTGGTGACCGATTTGCTCGATTTGTCCAAGCTTGAGGGAGGGTTAAAAATCTCCTTAAATCGCCTAGATCTTTTGGAATCGGCTCGAAATTGCATTGCTGGACAGCGCTTTTCCGCTGAAGAACGCGGTGTCATCCTTTCCCTCGATGCACGCGACGATCTCCCGCCGGTGCGGGGAAATGAGCAATGGATTGGACAAGTATTCGACAACCTGGTATCAAACGCGATAAAATTCACCCCTAAGGGCGGATCGGTGTCTGTCGCAATAGAGAATAAGGGTGCCGGCCTTCAGGTACGGGTCGCCGACACCGGTATCGGAATTCCCGAAGGCGAACAGGAACGGATATTTGAAAAATTTTTCCGGGCATCGAATCGCGACAGCAGTTCCGGTCAGGTGCCGGGTACCGGGCTCGGTCTCGCGATTTGCAGGCAAATCATCGATCGGCATGGCGGACGAATTTGGTTCGAGTCTGAAGCAAACAGGGGAACACGCTTCTACTTTATGGTGCCTACCGAACGGAACGTTGTACCGGTGGGTGTGGAGAACACTTGAGACGGACACGGAGGAAGGAAATGCGGAACTACAACGGAAAGGTATTGATGGCGGTCGGGTTGCTCGTAGCGGTTGGATTTACCGGCTGCCGCTCGAAGAAACTCGTTAAAGACGGGGAACTTGTTGACGTGATCAGCCAGGATTCCATCAAGCGTAAGTATTTTGAAACGATCGGAATTGCAGCGGCGGATCCAAAACTTCCAACTGCGACCCAACGGCGCGCGCTTTCGCGTGACGCAGCGATCATTAAAGCGCATAACGAACTACTGACGATGATTAAGGGTGCACAGCTCGAATCAGGTCAGACGGTCGATATGTCGATCATGGGTGAGCAGAAGATGGTTGAGACTCTTAATCACTTGATCAAGGGTGCCGAGATCATCAAGACCGAGTTCATGGCTGACGATGGTGCGGTCGTGACGATCCGTCTCCCGCGCAAACGCGCCGCGAAGATGCTCGGAGTGAAGTTTAAGTAAATGCGTATCTCGCTTCGAGGGATTTCGCTCCTCGCATTGGCCCTGGTCGTCGCCGGTTGTTCCGGCCGGCGCCTTATGCCCGGGCCTAATGAGGAGGGGGAGGTTATCGAAGCGGAAGGATGGACGCCCCACGACCCGAAGGATCTGCTTGGTACAAAGCGCAGGTCCCTGGCCGACGCTCAGAAGAAAGCGGTCGAACGGGTCGTGGGCGTTTATATCTCGGCGAGAACGAGGGTCGCGAAGGCCGTTACCGTTGACCAGAATATTCTCGCTGACGTATCCGGTTATGTCCGTAAATACGATGTTATCGATGAGCGGGAAGAAGGGGGGTTTTACAAGACCCGCATCCGTGCTCTCGTTCTGTATCAGAAAATCGGGAAAGATCTGAAGAAGCTCGGTCTTATGCGTCCGCCGCCCCCGCCCGGAAATCCGACGGTGGCTGTTTTGGTGACGAGCGCGGGCCGTTGGTCGGCTGAGCGTGAGACAAGTGCTGCTGCGGCTGTCCGGAAGGCGCTGCTGGAGAAAGGCTTCAAAGTCATCGATAGCGGGGCGCTCGCCCGGTTTCAAGGAAAGAATTTAAAAGATGCTTCTGCCGTCGCGGGAATCGGCCGCGATTTGGGAGCGGATCTCGTCATTACCGGTGACGCGAGCGTCCACGAGCTAAAGGATGTAAACCTTGGGGGTTTCCGGTCGTTTCGCGCACGCGTGAAGCTGCAGGCGATTAAGCCCGAAACTTCCCAGGTCATCGCGAGCAAAACGCGTGAAGCTTCCGGGTTGGACCCTGCGGCCGCGGTCGCGCGGGAAAAGGCGCTCGAGAATACCGGCATGCTGGTCGGTGAAGAAATGAGTGATGAACTCGGACAGCTGCTCGCTTCGCGTGTCGAGGTGACGATCAGCGTTCGGGGAATGTCCGGTGTTGAGGAGATTAACAAGCTGCTTGAGGCCTTGCGGGGTCAGCCCGATGTCGCTGCCGCGTCCTTGGGAGGCTACAAAGAGGGCGGTGCCGAGGTGCAGGTTACCACAGAGGGTGTCGCGGGAGAAGAACTCGCGAAGATGCTTCCATCCTTGGGCAATTTCGGTCTTAAGGTAAAGGCCATTGGGTCGTACCGGATTGAAGTCGAAGTCGCGGCATCAAAGTTTTGAGATGAAGCATGCACTTGCGTTCGCGTTGGCGTTTACAGCCTGCGCGGGCCCGAAGTCGGTTGCTCGGGATGCGGCTCCCGAACTGAAGGGCAACATCGCTGTTTTGCCCTTCGACAGTATGTCGACAAGTCTGCGCGGGCCGGAGTTATTACGGGAGTACGTTCAGAAGCGTCTTGCGAATTTAGGCTACGATCCGGTTCCGCTTGAAGCGGTCGATGCAGCGATGCGCACGATTGGAATATCAGACGGCGGGCAGTTGCGCAGTATTAACCCGGAAAAGGTCGGTGACGCGCTTCACGTCGAGCA
>JBFIEP010000131.1:0-6662 GCA_041603335.1 Elusimicrobiota bacterium
ACTGTCACAGGCACGCCTATGGCAAGAACGTTATCAGTGGGATGCCCTAATGCAATCCCGGGACAGGGCCGCGCGGGTTTCAGCCGACCCTAGACTTATCGAAGTCGTCAAGCAAATCGCCTATCAGGTCGCCCAACAGACTGCCAACCTCACCCAAATCCACAGCTTTACCCAGGGACAGGTCGACAATCTTGAATACGCCTTCAGTCAAAAAGACCCCGAACCCAGCCTTAAAACCATCCAAAACAACTTTAATACCCTTTCAAAAGGCTCGGAGCAGATCCGCAATAACCTCTATTTTCTAACAACGCGCATTCGAATGTGCGCCACGCAGGCTCTACCTGATCCCAAACTAACCCAAAACGCCAAACTCGTGATTGCCCAGGTCCAGCAGGTACAATTACGGCTTAACGGCTTGTACGCTGATACAGCAGCAGTGGATCGTAAAATTCGCCAAGAAACCTGGATGAGTGATGATTTTTTCCGATATTCGGGTCAACATCTTCTAAAAAGTGTTATATCAGTCCAAGACAGCGTTTTTACGATTTATAACGCGTCATACGAACTATACGTACTATCAAAACAATGAAAATAATCGCAAACTCGCTCCTATCTGTAGCCATTCTGGCCACAACCAGCCTCGCCGAGACCGTCCCACCCCCCTCTTACCAAGTAACCAATGAGGGGGATGCCGTTAAAATAGAAGCAATTGACCAACCTGCCGCATCAAGGAAGGTAGAAACTAAAGCGAGCAAGACTAGAAAACGGATAAAAACCGCCCCCATTTCCGAGCTCTACAAGCTCTACAAAGAATCATTCGAACCGGATGAACAGGCCTTCATTCTTGAGACAGTTTCAAGCCGACCACCCGAGACAGCCCGTGATATCCAATCCCTTCTCTCCTTCTTTTTACGCAATGACACGAGCGCAAAAGAAGCAGCGGAAGCCAGCCTCCAAAAACTATCTCAATCCCGTGATGCTTCCTTCGCTCCCTACTTTCTAAATTTGCTTAACGATGAAAATTCAAAATTACGCCTTTTCGCTCTTATCGGAATTAATAGGCTACGCCCGAACGAGGCACTCGAAACGCTCTACGAAATGGCTAAAGAACCATTTAAAATTGCTCAACCTTCCCTTAAAACCGCTCCAAGACCAGCTGAAGAATGGCGCACCCAACTTGTCGCTCTCAACGTTCTGGCAGATTGGCAAGGCGAAAAAGCTCTTAATTTATTGTTAAAAAGGGCAAAAGAAGCTCCGATCGTGGCCAAGTTGGCCTCAACACATTGCTGGGAAGCCACTCTTCCCAAGCTCATTAAATGGTCTCACTCCAAAAAAGACATAAACCGGGAATTATCAAAATTCGGGTGGCAAGCCAATCCGCCAATTGCGGCCTTAAAGGCCACAATCGAGACGCTTTGGAAAGTCCTTAAAAGCAGCCGCTACGATCGAGAAATCCGTCACCAAGCGGCCCTGAAACTCGGCTTTGCCGCAGCCAAGCAGGATGTCGACCGCCTTCTCGATCTCCGCTCCAAGGCCGGAAACAACAAAGAAAAGGTCCTCTTTGAAGCAGCACTATTTGCATCCCATGACCCTCGAATTATTCCGATCCTTAATGACTACGTCCTAAACCATCCCGAGCCCCAATCCCGTGCCGGAGCCCTCTCCCAACTCAGTGAGATGCTTGAACCCGAAGAATACACGAAAATCCTGATTGAGATGGCCAACAACGATCCAAACCAAAGTAATCGCGATCGAGCCAAGAAAACGTTGGAACTCTCCAACAAATAACTGCCTTTTTGCTAAAATCGACCGTGGTCGCGGTCGCCATACTCCTAATATTAACCTGTTGCCTAGCCGGCGCTTTGTGGATAGCGCTCGGCCGCCTGTACGCTCTTGAAGCAGAAGGGTCAAAATTCTCGGGTCACGCTGACCGACCGGTTTCTCCGGAACGGCTGGATGAATTGTTAACCATGCTGCTTGCTCTTCACGATTATGGAGTCTCCCGCACGGGCAATGTCTCCCATGAGGAATTCTGCGAACTCGTTCTCGACAAAGCCTGCCGCCTTCTAAATTCTAAACGCGGCACCGTCATGCTCTACAATGAAGAGCGCAAAACCTTGTCGGTCATCGCGATCAAAAGCCCGTTCAGCGATGGAGGCTCCCTCCTAGAACTAAAACCGGGAGAAGGCATCGCCGGACGCGCATTTGAAACCGGACGCCCCTTGCACATCACAGATCCCAGCCGGGACGAACGCTACCTCCCCGGCAGGGGACGCACCGAACAACCATTCCTTTCAGTACCCATGATGCTCAAGGCCAAAGCGGTCGGAGTCGTGAACATACACGACACCGGCGGAACCGTCGCGCCCGACGCCGCAAAACTCAAATTCCTTACATTGCTGGCAGGAGAAGCGGCACTGACGCTTCACCACCAAAAAATGTACGACGACCTTCAGGTGTTTTATCTTGAAATGGTCCAAATGCTCGGCCGCGCCATCGGAGAAAAAGACGCTTACGCTACCGATAAGAGCGATCACGCACGAAAATTGGCCCGCGCTGTTGCGAAAGAACTCGGACTCCCCGATCAAATGGCCCGCTATGTTGAATACGCGACAATGCTTCACGGCATCGGAAAAATCGGCGTCGACCAAGCGATCCTATCCAAACCGGGGAAACTGACTCCCGAAGAATTTGAAGCCGTAAAAAAACACACAACGATCGGCCACCGCATTCTTGCCCGGGTAAAATTCCTCGGCCCAGTATCCAAGATGGTCCTCTACCACCAGGAATGGTTCAACGGAAAGGGCTATCCCGAGGGCCTCAAGGGTGAAGAGATTCCCTTAGGATCGCGCATTGTCGCAATCATCAACGCGTGGGAAGCGATGAACTCCGACCGACCCTACCGCAAGGCTCTGGGACCGGAAAAAGCGTCAGAAGAATTAAACAAGGGCGCAGGGTCGCAATTCGACCCGAAGGTCGTTGAGGCATTCCTCAAAGCCGAGCCCGCTGTTCGGGAAGAATAATGCTCTACATCGTTCCGACGCCGCTTGGGAATCTCGATGACATTACACGCCGAGCCGTCAAAATCCTCGACAAAGTCTCTGTCATCTACAGTGAAGATACTCGTCGCACGCGCCAACTGATTACCCATCTCGGCATTTCGACACCGATCCAACGCTACAAAGATCGTGACCCGCACCTGGTTGACCGTATCCTTACACGCCTCGCAGCAGGCGAAGAAATTGCCCTCGCCTCCGATGCCGGCATGCCGGTCGTGTCAGACCCCGGAATCACACTGGTCGGCGCGGCACGTGAAGCGAAACTGCCGATTACCGTACTGCCCGGCGCCTGTGCGGTGCCGGCCGCCGTTGCGGGCTCCGGACTTCCGGGGGACGCTTTTATTTTTCTGGGATTTCTTCCCCGGACTCCCGGGAAACAAAAAAAGGCACTGCAAGCCGCGGCCGCGTTGAAACGCACAATCGTTATCTACGAATCCCCCTTTCGCGTAAGAAAACTCTTTGAAAACGCGCTGGAGGCGCTTGGCCCGGAAGCACAGGCCGCCTTCTGCCGGGAACTCTCTAAACTTCATGAAGAATGGCGCTGCGGAACGGTCGCATCAATCCTGGAAACAATCCCCGCCAAGGTCCCTCCAAAAGGCGAATTCGTTGTCCTTTTCCATCCTGAACCCCGGCCATGACACTTTGCACAAAAACTCTTTTTGCAGACGATTCCCAATCGCCTTCCGAGGCTGAAAAACAAGAGGTTGCCAACGGCGTGCGATCAGGAAAAATCATTGTTTTTCCTACAGATACCGTGTACGGAATCGGCACCTCCGCACTAAAACCCGAAGCGAGAGAGCGACTCTACACGCTAAAGGGTCGCGATCCTAGGAAAGCCCTGCCCATTTTGGTACATTCAATGGTAGACGCTCGACGGTGGGCAGTGTTTTCCGGCGCGGCAGAAATGCTCGCAGAAAAGCACTGGCCTGGTCCTCTTACTCTCGTTTTGACCCCATCCGAGGAAGGACGAAGTTTAACTTCCTTCGGAACCGAAACGATCGCGATACGAGTCCCCGCGCATCCGTTAACGCGCGAACTCATAGCGCTTTCGGGCGTACCATGGGCGACAACGAGTGCGAACCAATCGGGAGAACCGGCCTACTCGGACGGGGATTCCGCCTGTGCGGCTTTTTCGGGGCGTGTTGATTTCGTCATCAACGCAGGTGAAGGAGAAGGGAAAGCCTCAACGGTTGTGGACACGACGGGCCCGCAGCCAAAGATACTGCGCCAAGGAGCTCTAAGCTCCGAGGAGATTTTGGAATGAAGGTTTTGTTCATCTGCACAGGAAACGTCTGCCGCAGTCTTATGGCGGAGTTTCTCTACAACAAAATGAGCCATGAACTCGGTCAGTCCGCCAACGAAGCCCGCTCTGCCGGAGTTGCCGCTGAAGGATATTTCCAAATTCCGGGGGGCATCAAACGCGCCCTCGCCGAACGCGGGATAAAAACGGTTGAGCATACCGCCCAACTCGTCGGCCGCGAATTGATGACCTGGGCAGACATTATCGTACCCATGACCAATGGACATTTTGACCACCTTACTGACGAGTATCCGGAGTTCCGCAGAAAAACCACTCTATTCTCAAAATGGACCGATGACAATGCCGGTGACGTCGACGATCCCATCGGAAAATCCGATGACGAATATAAAAAATGCCGGGACCGTATAGAACGAGGTCTCGAAAAAGTCTTGGAGCGCAATGTTTCTAAAAACTCTTAAACAACAAGACCCTGAAATCCACGATGCCATCGTGGCGGAAACCCGCCGCCAGGATGAAAACCTCGAACTTATCGCGTCTGAAAATTACGTCTCGGAGGCGGTACTGGAAGCCCAAGGCTCGGTACTAACCAATAAATACGCGGAAGGATATCCAGGCCGACGCTACTACGGGGGCTGCGAATTCGTAGACACCCCCGAACGCCTCGCTATATCCCGGGCAAAAGAACTCTTTGGCAGCGAGCACGCCAACGTCCAACCCCATTCGGGCGCGCAAGCCAATATGGCGGCCTACCTCTCAATGATCGATCCCGGCGACACCGTCCTGGGACTTAGCCTTGATCACGGAGGCCACCTCACACACGGTCATCCCCTCAATTTCTCGGGGAAATACTTCAAGATTGTTCCCTTTACGGTGACGCGAGAAGAAGAGACGATCGACTACGCCGAGGCGGAACGCCTCGTTGAAAAGGAAAAACCAAAGATGCTTTTTATCGGCGCATCCAATTATTCCCGGGTTATCGATTGGCAACGTTTTCGCAAGATGGCGGACTCAGTGGGTGCTTTTTTCTGCGCAGACATGGCGCACTACGCGGGCCTCGTCGCTGCCGGGCTCTACCCGAATCCGGTTCCCTTCACCGACGCAACCACAACAACTACCCACAAAACATTACGGGGACCGCGCGGAGGACTCATCCTCTGCAAGGAAGAGCACAAGAAAGCGATCAATCGAACCGTATTCCCCGGTCTCCAGGGCGGCCCCCTCATGCATGTGATCGCGGCCAAGGCGGTCTGCTTTGGAGAAGCCGCCAAGCCTGAATTTAAAAAATATCAGGAGCGCACCCTATTGAATGCAAAGCGCTTGGCAAAAACACTCAGCGAACTGGGGTTTAGAATTGTGTCGGGAGGAACCGACTCCCATGTCTTCTCCGTGGATTTAAGGCCGAAAAAAGTAACAGGGAAAGTCGCCGAGGCCGCTCTTGATGAAGCCGGCATCACCGTTAACAAAAACGCGATTCCCTACGATCCGGAAAAGCCCATGATCGCCAGCGGTGTTCGCATCGGAACCCCCGCCGTTACCACGCGCGGGATGAACGAAGGCGAAATGGATCAAATCGCGGAACTGATCAACGACGCCCTTGCTGCAAAGGACGATCCCGCCGCGCTGACGCGTGTAAAGGGAAAAGTTCGCCAACTCACATCGCAGTTCCCTATGTACGAAGCACGGCGAAAGGAAGTCGTCTCAGCGTGATCTACAAGATCCTAATTGTCGACGACAACGAGAACCTCCGGGAATCACTAAGGGAAATTCTCCTGGAACAAGGCCATACCGTACTGGAAGCCAGCGATGGGGCGCAGGCATTTACCATCGCGGAAAAGGAATTGCCGCACATCATCTTGAGCGACGTTGTCATGCCGGGCGTCTATGGGACCACCGCCGCCAAGCGGCTCAACGAATTCTACAAGACCGCCGACATCCCGATCATTCTCATGAGCGGAAGCGTCGAACAGTCGGTCCTCGGAGACCTCCTCGAGCAGCCTAATATTCGATATTTAAAAAAACCGGTTGACCCGGAAGAGCTTCAAAACACAATTAGAGAATTGCTGCCAAAAGGGGGATATACGCCGTGACCCAAAACGAACAACACACCGCTGTGACATTCGCCGTGATTGGAGGCTCGGGCCTCAACAACATGGACGGCGTAGATATCATCGAAGAACGCCGCATCGAAACACCCTTCGGCTCACCGTCGGATGCAATCATGATCGGCGTCATTGAAGGGATTCGTGTTGCATTCCTCCCCCGTCATGGTCGCGGTCACTATCTTCTTCCAACGGAAGTTCCAAGCAGGGCGAACATTTGGGCTCTAAAATCCCTTGGGGTCG
>JBFIEP010000132.1:0-6652 GCA_041603335.1 Elusimicrobiota bacterium
AAGCCCCAGTTCGCGATCTGCCAGTCCTGCCATATTCAGCCCCACTTCGAAGACGGGACAGTCGGTGATCAGCGCATTATCGACTACGGCGGATGCATTAAGTGCCACTCGGAAGTTCACGGATCGGACCGGCGGCACCGCTTCAACCCGCGGTAATAGGGAATGATGATAAGAACTGAACAAGGAGAAATGATCATGAGACATCTACTACCTAAATTATTGGCTGCGGCGGTGCTTCTTGTGCCGCTCGCCGGCACCGCGGAAGCCGCTGAGTCGACCGTGGAGGGCTCACTGGGCTACTACAGTCTGCGCGACCAGGGGACCCAGGAAAAAGCCCGGGAGTACGATGGACGCGAATTAGGTTCCCGGGAGAATCGCGAGGGCGATAAGCTCGAGGCCGACATTAAGGTGACCACGGACTTCGGTCCGGCGCTCTTGATCCTCGAGGGCACCGGGATTCGGTCCGGCAGCGAGGACGTTTCCCTTGACTACACATACGGCTCGAAGCTTCGCCTGCGGGGGAGCTTCAGCGGTATGACGCATCGTTGGAGGGACACGCAGATGGGTGTGGTCTATGCCGGCCATTACTACTCGATGGCAGAGGCCGCCAGCGGTGCGTCTCCCATCGTTGGCGCGGCATACAATACGAACAACGCCGAGCACCAGGAAATTCAGTTCCGCCGCGAGATCATGAAGGCCGACCTCGTCCTTCGGGATAAGAACTGTCCGGTGTGGTTCACCGTCGGCCTTTGGAACGAGCACGAGTACGGCCAGCGGATCGCCCGGTACTATAACCATAACATCTGGGCGCGCGATACCAACCGGTACACACGCGACGTCAAGGGTTCGGTGCAGACGACCGTCGGTGAGAACGGCTACCTCGGCTACGAGATCGTCGGCCGAAGGTTTGAAGAACTTCGTCCGTCGGTGCGTACGGCCGGTGCCAACCGCAACTATGGTAGTCTGTCCGAGCCGGGAAATCCCCTCGGGATAAACCCGGTCGAGATTGTTTCGGGGCAGTCGATGCTGAAGAACACGGTGACGGGAAGCTACCGGTTCGCGAATAACTTAAACGCCGCGTTCGGCGTCTCTCGACGCAGCCGGAAGCACGCAATCAACGCCTACGAGCGGACGATGCACTCCGCGCACTTCGGGCTGACGCACAAGCCCAGCAAGAATTGGGCGCTGAGCGGACGGTTCTACGGACGTGCGGAGGTTACAGACGAGACGGAGCATATCTTCAACCCGAGCAGCACTCAAAGCACCGCAGAATCCATCTCTAAGAAGGATGCGCTCGACCGCTACAACTACCGTGCGAACCTGAAGGCACGTTATTCGGGTTTTAAAGGAGTGAAGTTGAGCTTCGGCTACAAGCCGTCTCATACCTTCCGGCGCAACGCGGGGACTTGGATCGAACGGGATACCTTCAACAGTAATACCATCTTCCACGATGGTACCGGATGGCAGGCCTTTGAAATCAATAACCCGACCGAAGCAAAGGATACCAAGCACGAATTCAACGCGAAAGTCGCGTTCGACCTTCCGAATAACGCACAGTTGACGGTTGCAGCGAAAGAAATGTTCGCGAACCGGGGCGGCTATCAGGCCATGCCCAGGCGTGTGAGCAACCAGACGGTCGATGTCTCTGTTCCGTTCACGGACAAACTCTACGGCAGCTTAACCGGAGGAATGGCATATTCGGCCAATATGAGTAACTCGTTTAAGCGTTTCCGGCGGCTCAAGCACTTTGTGCTTGTGGGATCCGGTTATACGGGGGCCAAAGGGTCCTTTTGGGCTCACTACGGTTGGGACAAGGATCGCAACGACATGAACTTCCACTGGGGAGAGGGCCGGACCAACGATGTCCATATCAATGCGCCTAATGTTGCAACCAACCATACATTCTCGTTAACGGCGAATAGAGACCTTACCGAGAACATGTCGTTTGACGCCAACGGGGCGTATACATACTCCATCGGCAACACACACGTGATTAATGCCTTCCTTCCGGGAAGCCTCATGGATGAGGGATTGGAAGTTGAGAACATCGAGCCGGTCGCGATCCAGATCCTGAGGTGGGGCATTGGCGTGAATTACGCCCTGAAGAAAGACCTGACGGCGCGTGTCGGCTTCGATCAATCCGTGTATATCGATCAGCTCCTCGGGACCGATACCGGCCAGTCGCAGCTCTACACCGCGAAGCTGTCGGCGAAGTTCTAAGCTGAATTAAGTAATATTAAAAAAGCGGGCGACCCTAATGGGTCGCCCGCTTTTTAACATCAATGAAGAACCTATTGCTGGCGGGGCTCTCCCCTTTAATTTTCTTTCTCTTTATTGAGGGGAGTTTGGCACTCTTCGGTGTTAAGCCCTCAATGAAGGATCCGCTTGTAGGGTTTGCGGCGAATGTTCCGTTGTTTGTGTCCAGTGGAACGTGGATGAACACGGCCGCTAATAAGTTGGATTTTTTTAATCTCCAAAGTTTTCCGAAGGAAAAAAATCCCGGGTCGTATCGAATTTTCAGTCTCGGGGGGTCTACTACCTACGGGCGTCCCTATGATGACGTCACTTCTTTTTCCGGTTGGCTTCGTGAATTGCTCCCGGCGGCCGACGGCGGCCGGAATTGGGAGGTGATCAATGCCGGCGGCATCAGTTACGCCAGTTACCGTGTCGCGCACCTGATGCGCGAACTTACCCGGTACCAACCCGATCTCTTTATTGTTTACACGGGTCACAACGAATTTCTCGAAGAAAGGACATACGGAAAATTGCGCGACACTCCGGCCGTTGTTCAAGGGGCCATCGCACTGTTTTCCCGGACCCGGCTTTGGTTAGCCATGGGTGCGGCTCTTAAGCGGGAAACGCTTCCAGCGAAGGTCACGACAATCCTCGCCAGATCCGCCGGTCCGGAGCGCTATCGGCGGGATGATGCCTTGCGGGAGAATGTTTTGAAGCATTTCCGGACCAGCCTCCAGCGTATGGTGGCATTGGCCAGGGACGCAGGTGCGGAGATTGTTTTTGTTGCGCCGGCCTCCAACCTGAAAGACTGCTCTCCCTTTAAAAGTGAGCATACCCCGGGACTCACCTTGGCTGAGCAGCAGCGCTCGGATCAACTGCTAAAAGATGCAAAGCAGGCGATTGGTTTAGAGAATTGGAAAAATGCCTTGACCCTCCTCGATAATGCGTTGGCCTTCGACCCCCGTCACGCTGAGCTTCTTTATCGCCGGGGGCAGAGCCTTCTGAAATTGGGGCGTTTGAACGAGGCCAAAGCCTCGTTTGTCCGGGCGCGGGATGAGGATGTTTGTCCGTTGCGGGCGTTATCCCCCATGGGGGGCATTCTTACTGAAGTCGCAGAAAAAAACGGTGTCCCGCTCGTTGCCTTCATGACCGAATCCTCTTTGCCGGGGGAAGATCAGTTTCTCGATCACGTCCATCCAACGATTGAAGGAAATAAACGAATTGCCCTAGCGCTGATGAAGGTTATGATCGATAAGGCATGGGTGGACCCCGGAGCGGGCTGGGATACTGCGACAATCGCGTCGGTTTCCAAAAAGTTGGAAAATGGAATAGACCCGATCGCTCATGCCATGGCACTGGCTAATCTCTCCCGTGTATTTAATTGGGCGGGAAAGTCCGAAGATGCCCGGCGCTTGGCCGAACAGGCTCTGACTGCGGCAAAGAATGATCCGGCCGTTACCGCGAAGGCCGCGAGCGTCCTAGCGACGATTCAGGAAAGGAACCGGCAATACAAACGCGCGCTGGAAACATTGTCCTCGGCGATTACAGTCGCACCCGCCAATCCGGAGCTCCGCTTGAAATTAGGTTTGATGCAGTTGGACCCGCCGATACGGAAAATAGACAAAGCGGCCGGAAATCTCTTATTGGCAACCTATCTCCTTCCGCTAAACGACGTCGCTCACCTGACTTTTGGCATTTCGATGGTAAAAAAAGGCCGGGTGGAAATTGCATATCCGAGTATATTGGAAGCGAATCGTCTAAATCCGAAAAACACCGAGGCGAAAGAGTATCTGCAGAAACTTAAAGGTCTCCCTTTGGCGAAGCCGCCCAAGCTGGTACTCGAGTCTTATGCCTCCGGCGCTCCGCGCAAGTTGGTGCGCGGCGGCATGGTGGTTGAGTGGCATGAAAATGGGCGACTCAAAAGTCTTTCGGAAAGTGTTCCAAATTCGAAGATTTCCTGGAATGAGGAGGGGAAGCTGCAGTAAACGTGGTGGCATAAACGTTGCTGTTATATAGGGAGCAATGAAGCTCTCAGTCGGAATTTTTCTCGCCTTTTTCGTGACGAGCCTCGTTATCGGCAAAATGGGGGGCAAGCCCCCCGCTAAAAAAAAGGCGGAGCCCATCCCCAAAGCGTGGTATGACCCAGCCCCGGTGCGGCCAATCCGGAAAGCGCTCCAATTTGACGATATGGCCTGCGGGGAATGCCACAGCGAACCGCTGGAAGGAAACCCGAAGGACAAGGGAGAATTTCATGACGGCATTGAGCTGAACCATGCCGCTGAGAGGAGAAACAATCTCTGCTTCAATTGTCATAACCGGAAAAACTTTGATGCATTTGCCGGTCCTTCAGGGGAGGTAATTCCCTACAAAGAGGTCGCGGAAATGTGTTCGAAGTGCCATGGTCCGATTTATCGGGACTGGAAATCGGGAGCCCACGGACGCCGAAGCGGTTATTGGGATAAATCGCAGGGCCCCCAAGAATCGCTGCAGTGCATCGCCTGCCATGATCCGCATTCCCCGGTCTTTAAGTCGATGAAGCCGGCGGGCGCACCGCCCAATCCGTACACCGAAAGAGGACGCAATGGGCATTGACGATAAGCCCCGCAAACCGGCGGATACCAAGACCGTGAGCCGTTCCGATTTTCTTTCGGCGGGCTTTGCGGCCTTGGGCGCGGTGGGTGCTACGGCCGCGGCCTTAAGCCCCCTGGCGGAAATCGAAGAGGGACCTTCTTTCGATAAATTTTTCCAGAAGCATTACAAAGAACTTTCCAAAGAAGACATGGCGGGGATCCTCGAGCGTACACGCAAAGAGGTCAAGGAGAAATACGGCGTCGACGCCAAGGTATCCGACCCTCAGCCGATGGAGGGCGTCGAATTCGCCTACGCGCTCAACATCGGACGCTGCGTGGGCTGCCGCAAGTGCGTGTACGCGTGCATGAAGGAGAATAATCAATCACGGGATCCCCAGGCGGCCTATATCCGGGTCATGAAGATGGAGAAGGGATCAATTGATGTCGAATCCTCCGATCTTCGCTACGAAGACGAAACGGTCCCGTCCAAGGATCACTATTATATGCCGGTCCAGTGCCATCAGTGCAAAAACGCACCGTGTGTGAAGGCCTGCCCGGTCGGAGCGACCTGGCAGGAAAAAGACGGGATCGTTGCCATTGACTACGATTGGTGTATCGGCTGCCGCTATTGCATGGCCGCGTGTCCTTACGGTGCCCGTGTTTTTAATTTCTCGGAGCCGACTCTCCCTTCTGAAGAGGTGAATCCCGATATGTCCTACCTAGGGAATCGTCCGCGCCCGAAGGGTGTCGTTGAAAAATGCCATTTCTGCATGCAGAGAACCCGTAAGGGTAAATATCCCGCCTGTGTTGAAGTTTGTCCGACGGGATCACGGAAGTTCGGGAATATCCTTGATCCCGAGAGTGATGTGTCGCAAATCCTGAAAAATAAGCGCGTCTATATCTTCAAGGAGGAAGTAGGAACCCTTCCGCGTTTCTACTATTACTTCGATGTTTAACGCCGCGAAAAACTATTGTGTTTTCCTCCAGCGTTCGCTGCTGGAAGCCTTTTCCGGCGATTGGCGCTATTTATCATGGATGACGGTCTTGACCATCCTTTCTCTGATCGGGCTGAACGCGTACTGCCGGCAATTTGTAACCGGCCTTGCGACCACGGGTTTGACCAACGAGGTTTCCTGGGGCCTCTATATCGCGAATTTCACCTTCCTTGTCGGAATGGCGGCGGCGGCGGTGATGCTTGTGATTCCCGCCTACATCTACAAAGACGCGGATTTGCATCATATCGTTATCATCGGAGAACTCTTAGCGGTCGCGACCATTGTGATGTGCCTGCTTTTTGTGACCGTTGACCTTGGCCGGCCGGACCGCTTTACCCATATCATGCCGATCATCGGCCGGTTTAATTGGCCCATGTCGATGCTGTCATGGGATGTTATCGTCCTAAACGGTTATTTGGCCCTCAACGCGCATATTTGCGGGTATCTGATTTACTGCGAATATCAGGGACGTAAACCCACTAAAATCTTTTACATCCCGTTTGTGTTCATTGCCATTTTTTGGGCGATTTCGATTCACACGGTTACCGCGTTTTTATACGTGGGACTAGGGGGAAGGCCTTATTGGAATTCCGCGATTATCGCTCCCCGGTTTCTGGCGTCTGCCTTTACCGCGGGTCCCGGATTTATCATTCTGGCGCTTCAAGTGATCCGGCGATTTAGCGATTATCAAGTGAAGGATGTCGTGTTTCTAAAATTGCGGGAAATCATCCAGGTATCGATGATTATCAACGTCTTCCTGCTCTTCTGCGAGTTGTTTAAGGAATTTTATACAGACTCCGCGCATGTCGCTTCAGCGAAATATTTGTTTTTCGGTTTGCACGGCCACGTCGC
>JBFIEP010000133.1:0-6643 GCA_041603335.1 Elusimicrobiota bacterium
ACAGGCGGAGCCGGCCTTCGCGGTCTGAAAGGGAAAGCGCGGGAGAATTGGTCGGATTTCGCTCTTGTCTCCCTGGGATTTTTGGGCATCGAGATAGATGGGAGGCACCTTCGCATGGAGTTCTTTGATGCGGATGGGCAAATGCGGGATTACGCGGAAATAACGAAACTAAAGTAGTCCGGCGCAAAGCCCGCCATCAACGGGGATGACCGCTCCGGTCACATACGACGCCTTTTCAGAGGCAAGAAACGCAACGACCGCCCCGAACTCCTCAGGCCTCGCAATCCTTCCAAGCGGTGTTCGCTTTCCATAAGCGACCTTCGCTTCTTCAACCGATGTTCCGGCCTCCTTGGCACGATGCTCAAAAAGCGCGCGCAGTCGATCCGTGTCGGTACTTCCGGGAAGAACAAGGTTTACAAGCACTCCCTCTGAGGCGACCTCAGTGGAAAGCGTCTTCGCAAATCCCGCGACAGCCGCACGCATCGTGTTGGACAAAGCAAGCCCGTCTATCGGCTGCTTCACACTCGTGGACTCAATCAACAGCACGCGTCCCCATTTGCGCTCGCGCATTCCGGGAACAACCGCGCGGGTCCACTTAATCTTAGGGGTGAGCGTCGAGGCAACGGCCCCTTCAATTTCTTCATCGGTCACAGCCGAGGCTGTTCCATGGGGAGGCCCCCCGCCGTTAACGACAAGGATGTCGATAGGTCCCAGTTTTTCTTCGGTGTTTTTTAAAAAACGATCCCGCGCGGAATCATCCAGAACATCGACCGGTTCCGAGTGGACGGCAACACCGTACGTCTCGGATATCGAACGCGCGGCCTCTGCGAGCGCCTCCTCGCCTCGAGCGCACAATGCGACCTTGCATCCTTCCGCAGCGAGCGCCTCGGCGCTCGCGCGCCCAAGTCCCTTCGAAGCGGCCATAACAACGGCGACCTTACCTTTGATTCCGAGATCCATGCTAAGAGGATACTAAAGCGCGATCAGCTCAGGCTCTTCTGAGTCGTTGTCAATGACGACAATATCTTCATAAAGCGCCCACAGGCAAACCGCACCCGCGATGGGAACCGTTTGGGCGGCAATCAAACGCAGGAGACCGAAAAATACCGCGATGAACAACGAATCATCGGGGAGGGCAAACACACCAAACGTAAATCCAAGCAACAACCCCAACGGTCCCTGAACCACAACGATTACTCCGAAACAAATCACAACGAGCAAAAATAAATTGATCGCCACCGCCTTCGCGATAGACTTCATGATCTTTTTGGAGTGGAGCAGCGCGTCACGCCCCGAGAGGCCTTTGTCCACGAGCGCAAACCCCGCAAACGCATACTGAGTCATAAATATAAGCCCCGGAACGACGAGGCACAGGAGTCCCACCCCCACGATGCCTCCCCACCATGCCGCTGTCGCCAGGCCCGCCTTCGCGCGCAAAAACGCCGCCTGAAACGCTCCAACAACAGTCACGCGACGGCCCGATCCAAACTCGGCAACCGCATACAACAGCGCGAGTACGCCGAAGAAAATCGAGGCGAGATCATATAGTAAGACCAGAACGGCGGCGATAACATTCAACATCCCGGGCTCATCGGCTGCATCGGGCCAGACGAGAACGTAGAGAAAACGCATGAAAAACGGAGGGATTCGGGATGCGATACAAATAGAAAAGAGAACGGGAAATCCGATTTTCCCGATCTCCCAGGCCCGCAGCAGCCGCTGCCGCGCGGTACTCTTTAAACGCGTTGGGTCAGCAGCGGCTGAACCGCTTTTCTTAGGCAGTCCCATCCGTTCCGTTCTTTTTCTTCGCCGCCGGTTTTGATGCGGGTCGGCCGACCTGCCCAAGATAATCAGGAAGCTCAACTCCCGCTGACTTCGCTATTTCATGCAGCGGCGGGAGCGCCTTGACCATATCCCGCATAAAGTTGGCGGTCGCTCCGCCATTGCCGTTTCCCCCCCCGTCCCAAACGGTAATCTTGTCGAATTTAATGTTCTTAATCGCGTCGGTCTGAAGCTTGACAATCTCTTCGAGCTTTTCAACGAGCAGCAGCGTAGCCGCGTCGCGCGGATTATTATGCGCCGCCGTCACAAGCAATTGATAACCGCTCGCCTTGGCTCCTAGTACCTTTTGAATACCCTCGGCCTCAGCCTGCTTGACCGCTAGGATCGCGTCCGCCTCTCCACGGGCTTCCCGCCGCTGCTTCTCGGCTTCGGCTTCCGCATCAATTTCGATCTGCTCCTTTCGAATGCGCTGGGGAACAACTTTTTCCGCTTCAAGACGCTGCGCTTCGGCGAATCCCTTGGATTTTTCAATTTCGGCACGCGCAACTTGTTGGGCAACCTGCGAGCGCTGATCCGCTTTCGCCTTTTCCTCGGCGAGGGTTGCATTGTAAACGGCGACCTTTGCCTGCGACTGGTTTTCCCCCTCGACGGCTTCGGCATTAAACGAAGCGACTTGAATGCGTTTCTCCCGCTGAGCCCCCGCTTCCCCAACCGCACCCAGCTTTTCCTGCTGAGCGACATCGACGCGCGCTTGGTTGACAGCCGTTGAGGCGGCCTTTTTGCCGATTGATTCGATATACCCGGACTCATCGGTTATGTCGGTAATATTCACGTTGATCAGCGTTAAACCCAACTTACTCAACTCGGTGTCGATGTTCCTTCGAATCGCGTCAAGAAATTTTTCGCGGTCCTGGTTGATCTGTTCGATGGTCAAAGAAGCGACTGTCAGGCGCAATTGCCCGAAAATAATTTCCATCGCCATTTCTTCGATCTCCTTGCTGCTTCTCCCCAGGAGACGTATCGCGGCGTTATTCATTGATTCTGCGGCGGTGTCGACTGCCACCGTAAACGTACTAGGGACGTTAATACGAATATTCTGCTGGGAGAGTGCATTCTTAAGAGGAATTGAAATAGTCATGGGCGTCAGGTCCAGATAGTCATACTCCTGGATTAAGGGCCAGACAAAGGTACCGCCGCCGTGGTAGCAGGCAACCGCCTTGCCGGCCCCGACGCGTCCCTGAACCGCAAGAATACGGTTGGACGGACAGCGCCGATAACGGCTCGCTAAAAAGTAAACCGTAAAAAATAGAAATAGCGCACCCGAACCCGCGCCAATCATCATGAATTCCATATTCCCTCCGCGTCGTTTCTGCTCTCGTTGAGCTTTTTGAAATTTTAACTGCGCTTCCAAAGCCTGCATTCGCTGCGCCTCTGCACGCCTTGCCCGCTCTCTCTGAAATTCAATTTCCCGCTGCTCCTGCTCCCAAGACATTTCCGGCGGCTGATCAGAAACCGTCGGAGAAGGAACCCCGCCATTTTGAGCAAAGACCAAAAGCGGCACAAGAACCAGAACCGCCAAGGCCGTAAAAGTTAAACCCTTTCCCTTCATCTAATCCTTCCGGCGGACGGCAACCGTGGAACCGTCCATCGCACGTGTTATTTGAACTACTTTAAACGAATCGATTTCAGAACCATCATCGGAAACCGCTTCGAAAAACCGGGTAATTCCATCGACGCCGATCTGGATCTTGCCCCGCCCCCCTTTGGAAATCTTCAAATAGACCGTCGCTTCCTTTCCAACGACATCTTTCGTAGAAAAGGCGACTCCGCGACTGGTCATATGCGCGGCAAAACTAAATAACCAGGCTGTTGCATACATCATCACCAGCCCTGCCCCCAACGCGGCTAAAAACGAAATGAGAGAGCCCAAACCAAACTGCTTGTAGGCCGTTAGTCCGGTCCAACCAAACATCATGCAAAACCCGGTTACCGTGTGGACCGACAACAAGCGGAAGGCCGCGTTGCTCGGAGAGTCGTGGTGGCTATGCCCTCCATCCTCGACTAATTCCGCCTCAACAACATCGGGCTCCCCCCCGGAATCGAAGTCATCGACATCGACATCATCGAAATCCTCCGCTCCAAGCCCGCCCAATACCATGGCAGCCACTCTGAGGAAGAAAAACATCGTCCCAAAGACCGCGAAACTCCAAAACATGAGTTCGGTCCCGGAAGCCTGAGATAGACTAAGCCCCTCCATCGGGCAAAATATAGCCCTGAAACGAGATTCCCGCTAGGGGGGGTGACTATGTAAGATACCCATGTGGAACCTGATTTTTCCGGACGCCTAAAGCTCGTTCTATTAGCGATGACTGCCTGCCTTCTCGCAGGGACCTTAGGGTATACCCTGATCGAGGGCTGGCCCTGGTTCGACTCGTTTTATATGACGGTAATCACCCTCAGCACCATCGGATATGGGGAAACCCACGCACTCTCCACCGCTGGACGCGTATTCACGATCTTCCTTTGCCTCTCGGGGCTAGGGGTGATGGCCTATTCCTTTTCTGCATTAACGGCGTTCATTGTAAGCGGCGAACTCAATGAGAAACTTCGGAGGAGAAGGATGGAAATAAAAATAGAGGCCCTTAAAGATCACTATGTGATTTGCGGCCTGGGTCACACCGGAGAAACGATCGCTGCGGAACTTGAAAAAACAGGAAACGACTTTGTTGTTATCGAACATGATAAGAAAAGAGCTCAGAGAGCCCTCGAAAAGGGTCATTTGGCAATCGTAGGCGACGCACTCGCGGATGAAACGCTTGAGCAGGCAGGCATGCGGCGCGCCAAAGGCGCCTTCCTCACCTTCGACAATGACCGCGACAACGTTTTCGTCGCGCTCAGCTGCCGGGTCATGAATCAAACGGTGAAAATTATTAGCGAAGTGCATGACAGCGATGTGCGCGACAAACTATTTCGCAGCGGAGCGGATTCGGTCGTAAGCCCGCCGAAAATCGGCGGCCTGCGCATGGCTTCCGAAATGCTACGTCCGGCAGCCGTTGGATTTCTCGACTCAATGATCCGCTCCAGAACATCCGCCCATCGGTTTGAACAAATCGACATTCCTGAGGGATCTCCATTTGTTGGAACAAAATTCGGAGAAATTCACGTTCCTGGAGAACGCACCCCGATCATCCTAGCGATCAAGGGAAAAGGCAGCGATGAGATGGCGGTGAATCCTCCCAAAGACCGGATTCTTACAGCCGGCGAAGAACTCGTCGCACTCGGAGATCAGGACGAGATCCGTCTGTTAAGGGAAGCGGTCAAAGCCGCTTAGGAAATCGCGGGCGGAAACTTCCGCATGTAGCTGTAGTAATTCCCCAACACCTTCACAACATAATTCTGGGTTTCCTTGAAGCGGGGGACCCCTCCGGCCTTTTGAACATTGCCGGGACCGGCATTATAAGCCGCGATCGCTTTCTTAACGCGCGCAACCTCTCCGGAATCAAACGACTTTACGATGGCCGCTCCCTTATCCACGAACATGCGCCACATACGCCGGATGTATTCCGTTCCGGCCTTAATACTCGTTTGCTTATCGTAAAGGTCGTTGGCATTTTGAACGCCCAAATCACGTCCCGTCGCCGGCATCACCTGCATCAGACCGCGGGCACCCACGTGACTCTTCGCGTCGGATCTAAACGCGCTTTCCTGTTTCATCACCGCGAGCACCAACCGATAGTCGACATTTTTCTTCCGTGCCTGGGCGTAGGTCATTCGAAATATATCGAGTGGAATTCCATGCTGCTGGGCAAGGGCTTCGAGCTCGGGAACCGAGGCGGGTTTCGCTATATCACGCTGGGTGTCCAACGGGGGAGCCTGGAACTCCATTGGGATTTTTTTCGGGACGGGGTAATCTCCGCGGGGAGGCCGCACTTCCCGTCCGACAATCGGAGGCAAGGTAATCAGCTGTTCTTGGCGAGGCGCGGCGATCGGGGACTGCGCAATCGGCGTCTGGGCGATCGGCCCCAAAGAGTCTTTAAGATCGTCTTTGGCCGGAGCATCGGTTTTCCGACTTCCCCCATCATAGAGAGATACAAATCCTTCCTCGGTCACGCCATTATCAGCAACGCTCGCGGCAGCCGCCGCAACCGTCTTCTGGCCTAACGCCGTGGCCGCCTCAGCTGGTTCCTCAATCGGTTTTGCATCGACAACAGTCGGGACCGCGTCCTCTTGAGCTTCCTTCGGGGGATTAAGCTTGCGCGACCAAATCGCCAACTCCTCATCGCTTGCAGACCCTTCAACCGAGGCCCGCAGTTTTTCAAGTTCTGCAACTTTTTTCTTATTCCCTTCGCGCTTATACCGTGCGATTTCAGCATCCAGTTTATCGAGAAGCGCTCGACGGGCGGGATTTTCTACTTTTGTATGAGGCTGGGTGTGCGAGGTGAAAGGCTGGGTAAAAGTTGCGGGGCCGGCGCTCTCCGCCTGATAGGCTTTGGCGGGATATCCCAAAAACAATATGCTTGCCGCAAGCAACCACCTCATATCTTCAGTGTAGGCTAGGTTTCCTAATAGGATAAGGGCGTTGAGGCCCCACATTTATTAGGTCTTTAGTCCCAACTCCATACTTAATATCTTATATTAGGTTTCCTATTGATTTCCGGAAGATTATCGAATATAATGTCTTTATGGTCCAGAATGAGCGCCGAACCATGCCTCTTTACACGATTTCCATTGCCTCACGGCTGTGCACCCTCCCCGTGCATACGATTCGATGGCTTGAAAACAACAGTATTTTCGAGCCTGCCAGGACCCAAGGCCGCCAGAGGATGTTCTCCGATGCGGACATCGAACTCCTTCTTGAAGT
>JBFIEP010000134.1:0-6536 GCA_041603335.1 Elusimicrobiota bacterium
ATTGGACCGTTTAAGAGGCGAGGCCCGGGAGACGCTGCGGTCGCTGCGTCTTGAGGAAATCGAAGCGATGGGGCTTAAATCGCTTGACGCGATGATGTATCTCGGGACCGGACGCGCGCATCCTACGTTGGGGACGATGCAGGGTCTTGGGGCGATCGAGCAGCGCAATGTAAAAGGATATTTCTCCGCGTATTATGTCCCGGAAAATACGACGCTTGGAATTGCGGGTGCGAGCGACGATGATTTCGAAGCCGTAAAGGGTGCGCTCCGGAAATTCGGAAAAACAGGTTGGAAATGGATTGAAGGCCGGCCCATCGACGCGCCCGCCGATGATGGTGTTTCGAGTGCCGTTCTGGTCTCCCTGCCAAACGCCATCTCAACGGGACTTCATGCGGCTGTTCCCATCGGCGTTACGCGAGGGCACGCAGACTATTGGCCGTTGTGGGTCGCCAATGTTTGGTTCGGAACCCACCGGGATTCCCAGGGACGCCTCTATTCGGAGATTCGCGAAGCGCGCGGCTACAACTACGGCGATTATTCCTATATCGAACATTTTGCGGACCGCCCTTCGTTTCTTTTCGCGCCTCCGAATACGCCGAGGCTAAGCCAATATTTCAGCGTGTGGGTCAGACCTGTCGACCACCGATACGCCCCGCATCTCACGCGTGCGATTGCATGGGAGTTCGAACGGTTTTCACGCGGGACTTTGACCGAGGGCGATTGCGCGGCGGCAAAAAAGAAGGCCCGGGTCTTATATTTGAATTTGGCGGAAACCAGGCAGAGAATCCTTGCCTCCTTGGTCGATGACGCGTTCTACGGGCTTAAGTCGGGATGGCTTCAGGGGTATCTGGAAGCGGTCGATGGGGTCACCTGCGAGGATATGAATGCAGCGCTGCGGGATCACCTAAAGGGAAAGTCTCTCGATTTTCTGATTGTCACAGATGATGATGAAGCCGAAGGGATCGCCGCGGCGTTAATGAATCCGAATCCTGTTTACGGCAAGGGGCCGGCGGACTATCAAGTCGATGAGAAAGACGGGGTCTGGTTGCTGCCGGAGGAGAAATTGGATTTGGTGAGGCAGGACGCCGTCTGGGCTCATCACGATCTCCGATTGACCCCGGGCCGGGTGCGGATTGTCGCGGCGGAAAAGATCTTTAAGGATTCCGAGGTTCTTCCTTAGGCGGCGGCTGGGTTTTAACCGGTTCTATTATTTTGGGTTCTGCGGGGATGCGGGCCGTCAGCTTTTGTTTTATCAACGTTGGAAGGCAGGCAAGCAGTCCCATCGCCGCCCCAAGTCCAAAAGTTATTAAGAGAACAAGCGCGAGGGAGGCCTCAACATTCCAGGCGAGGAATGCGATGGAAATTATTTCCGTATTTTGCAGCGCGAAAACGCAGGCAAAAATACCGATGAGGATCGCGAGAGCGAGTATGCCCGGCATCGTTTCATTGTATCATGTCGAAGTGGGAAAAAAGGATAGTGTGCCTACTGACTGGAGTGTTTATATCGTCTGTTGTAAAGACGGTTCCCTTTATACGGGCGTTGCCAAGGACGTCGACGCCCGGATCGCGGTTCATAATAGCGGTAAGGGGGCGGCCTACACCCGGGGACGCCGGCCGGTTTCCCTTCGTTACCGGGAGGACGGTTTTACGCGTTCGACCGCCCTCAAGCGCGAGGCGGGAATTAAGTCCCTGACCCGTTCACAAAAGGAACAAATTATCACTTCCTCGTAAGAAACGAGAATTATTCTTGGAATTAATTTCTTTCGGTTGGGAGCGGTCGGCCCCCACGGGGCCGAGCGAAACTGGGGGAGCGATTGATACGAATGTTTCAAATGTTTCACTCCGGGACGAAGGCCGGGACGAAGGCTGACCCGTTCACAAAAGGAACAAATTATCAAATCCTCTTGACGCTTTTAGGATCGGCGTCTATAGTAAATTAGATGGCCGTTTGGATTTACTATGGCGATGACTACTAAGCGAAAACCAAAAGCTAAGTCAAAGAAAAAGAAGAATGCCGGCGGGAACGGTTCGCCCGATGCCGCTCCGGCGTCTGACGAGGAAGAGGATGATGCAGCGCCTCCCGATTTGCTCGACGCCTTAGTGGGGTTAGTCGATCATGAGGCCGAGGCCGAAGAACTTGCCGCCGCCGATAAGGGAAAAGACGACGACTTCGATAACTCTTCTCTCAAACAAGTTTTCGATGATGTCGTTAAAATCGAAGATGCCCGCGCCGCGCTCCAGTGGACCGAAATTGAGTGCCCCCATTGCGGCGAGGCGTTCCAGATCAGCGTCGATCCTGATGATGACGGTCAGGATATGGTGGAAGACTGCCGGATTTGCTGCCGCCCGATCCAGATGACAGTCGAGTTGGAAGGCGAAGACGTAAACGTGAGCGTCTTTCGCGAATAGAGGGCTACGCGGGAGTTTCCATTTCCGCGATTTTTTCTTTCAGTTCGACGGGGATTCGTTTAACGCGGCTCTTGCTGTAGTCGTAAAGGCATTGCGTGGAAAGTGCTTCCACGACCAAGCGGCCGCTTGATTTCTCGACGATCCGGTAAGAGAAGTCAAAGCTGCTCCCCCCGACCCGGGGAAGTCCTATTCGGACTTCGAGTGTTTCCCCTACAAAAGCGGGTGAACGGTAGTCGATATTAACGTGGGCGAGGATCATGTCGACCTTCGCGAAATCCTTAAGTCCCGTCAATTCGCGCCAATAGGCGATTCGGGCCTCTTCAAGGTAGCTTGAGTAGACGGCATTGTTGACGTGTCCCATGGCGTCGGTGTCGCGGAAGCGAACGTGAACAGAGGTCGCGACGGGGTAGTCGGTTTTCAAAGAACGTTCCGGATTTCGATAATCGTGAACCGGGTCTTGAGGTCAACCTTGCGTCCGGCGAGCCGCATGGCCCGCAGGATTTTCCCGGTCCGGATTTCGGCGTCCTTCTTTACGGTAATCCAGAGGAATCCTTCTTCGAAATCGTAACGGCAGCTCTCGATTCCCTTAATTGTTTTAAGGCGTAGAACAATGGCTCGCGTGCAGGCGTTGCAGAGGACGCCCGACACCATGGCGCGGTACTTTCCCTCCCTTAATACGCTCATTTTTTTGATCGAATAATGAGGTGACGGCTTATGTTTCGGGGCCGCAATCGCATGAGGCGCGCAAATCAGGAGGGCGCCGAATGCCGAAATAACAAGGATTTCTCTCACTTTTCTAATCATGGACCCAGGGTACAAAAATCACGCCCGCGGGGGAAGTCCCATGGATTGACAGGTTCTGATTATCCCGCTAAACTCCACCCTAGGCATCATTAATTCCCTTAGGTTTTCAAGCTAATTTATGGAAAAACGTTCTTGGATCGCTGATTTTTTCATCGGCCTTCTCCTTACATTAGGGGTGGCTGGTTCATACATGTTTCTGCCCGAATCCCCTATCGAGCAGCTTGAACTGCAGGCCTATGATGCCCGTATTCAACTCCGCACTAATCTTGACCCCTCGACCGATGTTGTTCTCGTTGCGATTGATGATGAATCGATAGAGCGCCTGGGGCGTTGGCCTTGGCCGCGAACCCGGCTTGCCTCTCTCGTCGATATTCTCTCTAAGGCCGAGGCGCGCGTCATCGGTCTCGATATCATGTTGTCGGAGTCTTCACGCAATCCCGCTATCGATGAACTCGAGGAGATGCGATCACGCTATTTGCAGTTGGTCTCCAAGCGGAAAATAATTCAGCGCAGTATGCGTTTCGAAAATGAATTTTCATTGGCCGCAGTGCGGCTGGACTACGATACTCCTCTTGCAGAATCAATACGAAAGGCGGGAAATGTCATCCTGCCGATTAATTTAGCGGCCGTTGAAATTAATTCGGGCGCACGACCGCCTGAGCTGGCGCCTATTTTGTCGACTTCCACCGTACGCGAAAAGGTTGTGCGCCGTGCCGGCGGCGAGCTCATGCTCGAGCTTGCCTCGCGAAAGGCGACACCTCCGCTTATGCAGTTCTTGGAGGCCTCTGCGGGGGTGGGGCACGTTTGGGTTTCAAGCGATCAGGACGGATTGGTTCGCCGCGAAACTCCGACAATGAAGTACGGGTCGCAGGTGTTTCCATCCTTCGCAGTCCAGCTTGTAACCCGTTATCTCGGCTTGACGACTGACGATGTTCAGGTCGCGGCCGGTGAATCGCTAACCATCGGAAAAAAGCGGATTCCTCTTGACGAGTCCCAGTCGATGCTGGTTACCTTCAATGGACCGAAGAAAACCTTCCGGTATTATTCTTTCCACGAAGTGCTCTCGGGCAAGGTCCCGCTTGGAGTGTTCAAGGATAAGATCGTGGTTGTCGGACCCTCGGCCGCGGGTGTAGGCGCTTCCTACGCGACGCCGGTTTCCGCCGACCTTCCGCCGATTGAATACATCGCGAATGTCGTTGAGAACATGCTGAGCAACCGTTTTATCGTCCGTCCCGACTGGAAGCAGGAGGGCGAGCTGGGAGCGATTGCCGTCATCGGCCTCTTTATTATGTTCATCCTCCCGCGGGTCCGCGCCTTGGGAGGCGCGAGTCTTACGATTTTGCTGTTAGGGGGAATGCTGGGGGGCGGCTTCTACGCGTTTCAGGAACGCGGAGAATGGGTGAAGGTTGTTTATCCGTCATTCCTGCTGCTCTTGGGCTATATCGTCATTGTCACCCGGCGTTTCCTCTTTTCCGAGCGCGGAAAGGAGCTTGTCGAGGCGTCCCAGGTTGAAACGAACAAAATGCTCGGTCTTTCGTTTCAGGGGCAAGGCATGTACGACATGGCCTTTGAAAAATTCCGTCTGGTTCCCACGGAACAGATTGACGATGCCTTTAAAGAGACGCTTTATAATCTCGGGGGCGATTTCGAGCGAAAGCGGCAATACGCGAAGGCGGTGTCGGTCTACAAGCACATCGGGACCGCCGATACGGGTTTTAAGGATATCGCCGAAAAAATCGACAAGCTCGGCAAGGCCGCCGAAGGGGCGGTGTTCGGGGGGCTCGGGAAATCGGCACCGGAAGGGACGGTCATGGTTACCGACGGTTCGTCGAAGCCCACCCTCGGACGCTACGAGATAGAAAAAGAACTTGGCCGCGGGGCGATGGGTATTGTTTATCTCGGTAAGGATCCTAAGATCAATCGAAGGGTCGCGATTAAGACCTTGATGCTTGAAGAAGGCGACAGCCCCGCAGAACTTAAAGAAGTAAAGGAGCGTTTTTTTCGCGAGGCGGAATCCGCCGGAACGTTGAACCATCCGGGCATTGTGCGCGTCTTCGATGCCGGGGAAGATCAGGATGTTTGCTACATCGCGATGGAGCTTCTTGACGGGGACGACATGGTGGCCTTCACCAAGAAGGACAAGCTTCTCGATCCGATCGTTGCCATCAACCATATCGCGAAAGTCGCCGAAGCCCTCGATTACGCCCACGAACAGGGTATCGTCCACCGCGACATCAAGCCCGCCAATCTCATGCTGCTCAAGGATGGAAACGTCCGCGTGACGGATTTTGGAATCGCGCGCATCCAGGCCTCCTCTAAAACGGCGACCGGGACCATCATGGGGACCCCGTCCTATATGAGTCCGGAGCAGGTCGCAGGCCAAAAGGTCGACGGGCGCTCGGATCTCTTCAGTCTTGGCGTGACCCTTTATGAATTTATGACGGGCGAAAAACCGTTTAAGGGCGGTGAAGGGATCGGCACGCTGTTGTTCCAGATCGCCAATGATCCGACGCCCGATCCTGCTGCTGCAAACCCGGATATTAATCCCGCTGTGAAGAAGGTTATTGAAAAGGCGATGATGAAGAAACCGGAAGAGCGCTACCAGCGCGGCGGGGAGTTTGCAGCCGATCTCCGGGCTTGTATCTCCGCGATTCGCTCTGGGGAGGATGTTTCCGTCGCCGCCCCGGAAAGCGGGAAGGGATCGACCGCACTTTCTTCCGAAGCGAGTCAGCCGGTCAATACGGTTGCTGCTGCGGAAGCTGAATCAATTGCCGCGGGAATTGAAATGCCCAAAGGCATTGAGCTTGGAACGCAATCGGGTGTCGGCGGGGCGGCAAAACCGGCCTCTGTAGAACCCGGATTGGGAATCGAGCTTGGCGGGGGCGGCGGTGTCGGCGCATCGGCAGGACCCGCGCCGGAGCCTGCTGCGGGAATAGAATTAGGGACGCCGTTGGGAGCGGGAGCGAGCGAGGAGCCGAAGATCGATTTAGCGGATGCGTTTGGAACCGCTCCTGCCGCCGAACCCGAGCCTGAAGCCGCTGCCGCGCCTGCGGAGGAACTTCCTCCAGAGCCCTCGATTGAAATTGAGCCTGCCGTTGAGCCCGCTCCCGAACCGACCGCAGATATTTCTCTCGACCTTACACCCGAGCCGACAGCGGATATTGCCATCGAACTTCCATCGGAGCCTGTTGTCGAGGCTGCCCCCGCCGTTGAGCCCGCGCCGGAGCCTGCCGCAGATATTTCTCTCGACCTTACACCCGAGCCGACAGCGGATATTGCCATCGAACTTCCATCGGAGCCTGTTGTCGAGGCTGCCCCCGCCG
>JBFIEP010000135.1:0-6530 GCA_041603335.1 Elusimicrobiota bacterium
CCGGATTGCGGGCATTCAAGCGGCAAAGCGTACGAGCGATTGGATCCCGTTGTGCCATCCTCTGGCTTTGGAGCACGCCGAAGTGCGGCTCAAAACAAAAAGTGACGGTGTCGACGTCGAAGCGACCGTGCGCACGTCCGGACGTACCGGCGTCGAGATGGAAGCGCTTACCGCGGTTTCCGCCGCCTGTCTCACGATCTACGACATGCTTAAGTCCCAGGATCGAGCGATGGTCATCGGCCCGATTCATCTCGAAAAGAAATCGGGCGGACGTTCCGGCGAATACCGGAGAAAGAAATGAAGGTGAAGGTGTTGTTTTTCGCCGGTTCGCGGGATTGGGTCGGAGATTCTGAGGCGTTGGTTGAACTTCCCCAGGGGGCGACGATCGATTCCTTAATCACCGCTGACGAGCTTTCTGCGCTTGCACCCCATTTATCTTCCCTGCGATTTGCGTTGAATGAAGAATTTTCCCCAACGAGCGCCGCTTTGTCCGACGGCGACACCGTTGCTGTTATTCCTCCGGTTAGCGGTGGATAAGCTTCTCATCACCGATGCGCCGCTGGATGCGGCCGCGATAGAAGGTCTCGTTTCTTCCCGGGAGCGGGGTGCGGTCGTGACGTTTTCAGGCGTTGTGCGCGATCGAGAGCAGGGCGCGGCGATTCAGGCAATCATTTATGAGGCCTATGAATCGATGGCCTATAAAGAACTCGCGAAAATTATCGAAGGCGTTGAATCTGAAACGGGGGCGGTCCTTGCCATCCATCATCGTATAGGCGAAGTTCCCGCGGGGGAAGCGAGCGTGGTCGTGTGCGCGGCCTCCGCGCATCGGCCTGAAGCCTTTGACGCCTGTCGAGCAGCGATCGACCTGTTGAAGGTCGACGTTCCGATTTGGAAAGCGTCCTTTACAGCTGTGGTTAAATCGCCCATATGAAAACAATCGTATTGACGATCAGTGACCGCTGCTCCCGTGGAGAAGCCGAAGACCGCGGAGGGCCTGCCGTCGCCGATGCGGTCGGGAATGCGGGATGGACCGTTCTGGATAACGAAATTTTATCGGACGACCCCGATGCTCTTGCTGCGCGTTTGCGTGAGTTGTGCGACGGTGAGAAAGCTCCGGACCTCATCCTCACGACGGGGGGCACAGGGCTTGGGCCCCGGGATTCTACACCGGAAGCGACCCGGGCTGTTCTCGAGAAGGAGCTTCCGGGGTTTGCCGAGCGAATGCGGCGCGAAGGGGAAAAGGCTACGCCGCTTGCGCTTTTATCGCGTGCCGTGTGCGGAGCGCGAGGGCGCAGCCTGATTGTGAATTTACCCGGAAGCCCCAAGGGTGCCGTCGAGTCCTTTGAGTCCGTGCGGGAGCTTTTGGTGCATGCCTCAGCGGTATTGTCAGGAGCTGGGCATGGCTGAGCTTATCAGCCCCGATGAAGCGCTTACGCTGGTCTTGGATTCGGTTAAGCCGCTTCCCGTCGAAACGCGCCCTCTCGAGACGGTCCTCGGATATTATCTGTATGACGATATCTCCGCAGCCTGCGATTTGCCGTCGTTTGATAATTCGGCGATGGACGGATTTGCTCTTCGGGAGCGTGATGGAAAAGGAGCCGCTAAGGAATCTCCGGTCTCGCTTTCTATAACCCAGACGATCTCGGCCGGAACAGTACCCTCTCCCTTGACCGGGGGGAGCGCGGCCAAAATTATGACGGGCGCGCCCTTGCCTGAAGGGGCGGATACGGTTATTCCCAAAGAATATACCCGGGAGAGCGAGGGGCATGTCGAATTGCTCGAATCTCCCGACGCAGGGGATCATATCCGGCGTAAGGGCGATGATATGCGTGCGGGGGATGCGCTAATGTCGGCGGGCCGACGCCTTCGCTCGTTTGAAATAGGTCTTCTTGCCGCCCAAGGATTAGGGGACGTTCGCGTCCATGGGCGACCCCGTGCAGCCATTCTTAGTTCGGGAGATGAGTTGGTTCCTTACACCGATCGGCTCTCCCCGGGAAGAATCCGGAACTCCAGCGGTCCCGCGCTTGCCGCGATGGTGACATCATGGGGAGGCACGCCGATATCGTGCGGTATCGCGCCGGACCGGGAAGAGGCCATAAAGTCTGCGATCGATCGTGCCCTGTCCCATGCCGACATGCTTCTTTTATGCGGGGGTGTTTCGGTCGGCGATTTTGACTATACGCGCTCGGCGCTGAATACTCTCGGGTTTGAAGAAAAATTTTGGCGGACGGCGATTCGGCCGGGAAAGCCGCTTTTGTTTGGAGTCTTAAACGGAAAGCCGGTTTTTGGGCTTCCCGGAAATCCTATGTCGACGCTCGCGACCGCTGAGGTATTCGTTCGTCCAGCGCTTGAAATAATGTCAGGGTCCCGGGGTGAGATTTTGCCGTTTAATGCGGTGGGGTCGCTTGAGGCGCCATTTAAGAAACCGCGGGCGTTGCGCCATTTTTTGTTTTGCACGGCTAAAATAGGCGAGCATGGAAAAGTTTCATTGAAGGTTGTTGAACCGCAGGGTTCGGCTCTCCTTGGAATGGGAGCGCGGGCGAACGCGTTGGCCGTTGGCCCTGAAGGAATTTCCGACTTGGAGCCGGGCATGGAGCTTCGATTTAAATGGCTGTAACCGACGACGTCGAAATGACGATTACCGACCATCTTGAAGAGCTGCGCTCGCGGCTTCTCAAGAGTTTGATCGCGGTTGCGTTTGGAATGATTGCGGTTTGGGGATGGTCGTCGGAGATGCTCTCCTTTTTGGCAAAACCGGTGGGTGCTTTGATCTTCGTCGCTCCCACAGAAGCCTTCTTTACGCGGCTGAAGGTCTCCCTATTCGGGGGCCTGATGCTTGCCCTTCCGATTGTGCTTCATCAGATTTGGGCGTTCACGTCGTGCGCTATGTCTCCCGCGTTGCGGCGGTCTGCGGCTTTTATTGTTCCCTTCTCGTATATTTTCTTCCTGGGCGGTTCATCACTCTCTATCTTTGTTGTGACTCCTGCTGCGATTCAATTCTTAATCGGTTACGGTTCGACCCAGGTCGCACCGATGTTAACCGTCGGGCATTACATCGAATTTGTGACAAGTCTTGCGTTGGCATTCGGGTTGGTATTCCAGCTTCCTGTTGCGTTGCTGTTTTTCCATCGAGCGGGATTTATCCAACGCAGCAGCCTCGTCAAAAAGCGGCGCTATATTTATTTTGCTTCCTTCGTGGTTGCCGCGCTGTTGACGCCTCCCGATGTTATTTCCCAGGTATGTCTCGGGTTGCCCATAATTGTTTTATTTGAAGCCTCCTTATTCGCTATGCGTTGGACCGGTGACAGCGACCCGTCGTAATCTCGGCTTTTGGCTGCCGTTGGCGACGGCCATGATTCTCTATGCCGTGACCGGGGCAACGACGCTTGAACACGATGGGCGGGCAACAATCGCTGTTGCTGTTGTTATGGGGGGCTGGTGGCTGGCCGAGGCTTTGCCGCTTGCGGCGACAGCACTGCTTCCGCTCGCGGCATTTCCCCTTCTGGGGGTGGCGTCCATTTCCGATGCTGCCTCCCCCTTTGCTCATAAACTGATTTTCCTATTCTTGGGCGGTTTCCTTATCGCGGCCGCGATGGAGCGTTGGGACCTGCATCGCCGGATTGCCCTGGAAGCGCTTTCACGCGTGGGAAGTTCACCACCCCGAATCGTCGCCGCCTTTATGGGGGTCACGGCTTTCTTAAGCCTCTGGGTTTCAAACACCGCGACGGCGCTTATGATGCTCTCTATTGCGACGAGTGTCCTCGCGATTTCCGATGAAAAAAGGGAGAACTTCGGAGTCTGTTTGGTTTTGGGAATTGCCTATGCGGCCTCGATTGGCGGAATGGGTTCCTTGATCGGGACTCCTCCGAATGCGATTTTTGCGGCCTTCGTCGAGCAGAGTGGGGGAGAGGCCATTTCCTTTAGTAGTTGGCTCAAGATCGGACTGCCCGTTTCCGCGGTTCTCCTTCCTGTATGTTGGTGGATGCTGACCCGGATGGTATTTCCGTTGGATTCCGCCCCGATTTCGGGAGGAGCCGCGCATATCGAAAAAGAGCGTCAGGAGCTTGGTCCGATGCGGTCCTCCGAGCAGCGGGTATTGGTCGTGTTTTCAATGGTTGCCGCCGCGTGGTGCCTGCGTCCGTTGATTTGCCGGGCATGGCCGGAAATGTTTGGGGGCTTGGATGATACCGTGATCGCAATTCTTGGGGCGCTTGCGTTATTTGTAATTCCATCCGGCTCGAAATCCGGCGGTGCGGTTCTTGACTGGAAAAGCGCGGAGCGAATTCCGTGGGGCGTTCTACTATTATTTGGCGGGGGCTTAAGCCTTGCGTCGGCGATTTCGCAAACCGGCGTTGCCGATTTTATCGGCGTCCAGTTTTCAGGCTTGCGGGGAATGCCGCCCACGGGTCTGACCTTCCTTGTTACCTGGATGGTTGTTTTCCTCACCGAGATTACGAGCAATACCGCGACGACCGCGGCCTTTTTGCCGATATTCGCGGCGGTTGCCGACGGGGCCGGTATTGCGCCGATGTCGCTTCTTCTCCCAACGACCCTGGGGGCTAGTTGTGCGTTCATGATGCCGGTTGCCACTCCCCCCAATGCGATCGTTTTTGCTTCGGGTCTCGTGACAATGCGCCAAATGTTCCGTGCGGGCTTTTGGCTTAATATTGCGTCGATAGCGGTGATCACCGTGTGGACATCGTGGCTGGTCCGGTGACGCGGGATTGGTCGCCGTTTAAGGTTTGCGGTCCTGATGAGCGTGCCCCGAAAATGCGCGGGATGGAAAGTGAGGACGGTATTCGCGACCGCCTGCGCACCGCGGCCTTTGCAGAGCTTCAGGCGCGCGAGGCTTTTTTGTGGGCGGCGGATCAATTCAGCGATGTCCCGCAGGAACTTCGTGATGCTTGGCGGGGCCTTGCCGGGCAAGAGCAGAAGCATCTGTCTTGGCTGCTGAAGCGTTTAGACGCCTTGGGAGGGACTCCGGATGAGGCCCCTGTTTCGGCAAGGCTTTCAGAGGCCCTCTTTGCATGCGCGTCCGGAAAAGAATTTGCGATTTTAATCGCGAAGGCAGAGGAGCGTGGGCGATTGGCCGCCGAGGTCTTCCGGGAAGGGCTTGCTGTTAAAGATGCGGAAAGTTCGCGGATTTTCGGAGCGATCGCCGACGAAGAAGTCGAACATGTTGCCCTTGCCAAGCGCTATTTTCCGGGCTTGACGTGAGCGTGCCAGGCACCTGTTGCGTTTGTTGCGTTTAGAGTGCCCCCCTGCGCCCGAAGCGCGAAATAGACTTTCTCGGAATTATTTTTTTAAATCAGTCTTTTGGTAGCGCTGGTATTCTTCTTGATACGACAGGGTCGTTAGATCTTTCATCCGGTCTAGGTAAACCTTTCCGTTGAGATGATCGCATTCGTGTTGGATGATGCGGGCATGAAAATCCGTTGCCGCAAATTCAAGGCGCTCGCCGTTGCGGTCCAACGCCCGTACGCGGATCTCTTTTGAGCGGGGAGTGTTCCCTCGAAGCCCCGGGACGCTCAGGCATCCTTCCCAATCCTCGACGCATTCGCTTCCAAATTCAATAATTTCAGGATTGATCAGGATTTGGAGTTCGATCTTTTCAGCCTCAGGGTAGCGCGGATGACCCTCTTCTGCTTCGAGCACCGCGATTTGTTTCGCGACATGCACCTGAACCGCAGCGATGCCGACTCCATCATACTCCCGCATGGTTTCGATCATGTCATCGATTAAGCGTTGGATTTCGGGAGTATTGATTTCACTTTTTGAAACCGGTTCCGCGATAGAGCGGATAATCGGATTGCCGATGCGGGCGGTCTTGAGAATCATGCTTTATTCCCCGATATCTTCATTCCAGAGTTCGGGGTTTTTGGCAATGAACTCCGTCATGAGGGAGACGCATTCCTCATCGGCTAGATCGATGACCTCGACGCCGTGCGTTCGCAGGAAATCGGGAGCCCCCGGAAAGGTCTTGGATTCTCCAACGACGACTTTCTTAATATTGAATTGAACCACCGCTCCCGAGCAGAGGTAGCAAGGGCTCAGTGTCGAATATAAAACCGTCCCGGCGTATTTCCCGACGCGCCCTGCTTTTCTCAGGCAATCGATTTCCGCGTGGGTAATGGGATCGTCTTCCTGAACGCGCCGGTTGTGTCCGCGCCCAAGAATAATTCCGTCTTTGACGAGAACCGATCCGATCGGAATCCCGCCTTCGGCGAGGCCCTGCTTTGCTTCAGCAATTGCGGCCTCTAGGAAGGGGTCGCGGCTCATAGGGTGCCTTCTGCGCGCATGCGCTCCATGTAGTCGTTGAGCAATTTCGCGATAAGAGGCGAAAGCGCAATGAGTGCAATGAGATTGGGAATCGCCATCAGTCCGTTCATTGCATCGCAGAAATCGATAACCCAGCCGAGTTTAATGACCGCCCCGAGAAAAATAAACCCGATGTAAATAACACGGTACGGCAGCACGGCTTTTTTGCCGAACAGGTAGTCCACCGCGCGGTCGCCGTAGTAGGACCAGGA
>JBFIEP010000136.1:0-6491 GCA_041603335.1 Elusimicrobiota bacterium
GGGAAGCTTTTGGTCATACTCCAGCGGAACCACAAATCTGATTTGTCGATACCTCAAAGAAACGCTTAACGGAAATCCCAGGAACACGCTCGAATTTCCGCGAAAAGCGTTATTCGAGAAAATAGGAATGAACAGCGCCCTCTTCGAACCCGACGGCGCTGGAACCCTGGTGGGCTCCTCCTATTGTTTTGCGACAGCCCGGGACTGGGCGCGGTTTGGAGAACTATACCGGTGCGACGGCGTCGCCAATGGGGAACGCATTCTTCCAGAGGGCTGGGTGGACTACTCAATAACACCCACCCCGCAATCGCCTGATGGACGCTACGGCGCGCATTGGTGGCTCAAACTCCCTGAAGTCTTCGGGGGAGGGTCTCGCGAAGCTGAAAAAATCCCTCCAGACGCGTTTTTTGCGCTGGGTCATGAAGGGCAAACGATTACCGTCATCCCCTCAAAAGGACTGGTCGCCGTCCGGCACGGACTCTCGATTCATCTCGACTCCTGGAACCAGGCTAAATTCGTCGCAGACCTCCTCGAAGCGATATAATCTCACCTATGGTAATTCTGCTAGAACCCGACCGTCCCGATCACGCTGCTGTCGTTAAAGCCGTCAAACTCACGGCCTCACGATTTCCGGGGGTCAAGGTAAAGCCGTACGAATTTTCCGGATCCTCGCATCGATTCACCGAGGTTCACCTTGTCGGCCGCACGCAGGGAATTCCCACGCAGGCATTCGAGGGAATCCCCGGGGTGCTCCGCGTGGTGCGGGTTTCAAGCAAATACCGCATTATCGGACGCCACGGCGAAAAGAAAAGTTCCGTCGGCTTTAAAGCCAACGGCGTCTCATTCGATGACAAACACCTGACCATCATCGCCGGACTATGCGCGGTCGACACGCGGCGCCACGTCGACTTGATGTTCGGGGCACTCGCAAAAGAAGGGCTCACCGCCGCCCGCATGGGGGTGTATAAACCCAGAACTAGCCCGTACGATTTTCAGGGACTCGGAGCCAAATGTCTCCCTTATGTTTTTGAACTCGCCGGGAAGCACGGAATCAAAATCGTCGCGATGGAGGTCGTGGATTCAAGTCAGATCAAGGAAGTCCAGACTGCCCTAAAAAAAGCCGGGAAACCGACCCAGGTTCTTTTTCAGGTCGGAACCCGCAACGCTCAAAATTTCGAACTCCTAAAAGCCCTGGGGAAACAAAAGGCGCCTGTTTTGTTTAAACGCGGAATGGGCATTACGCTGGAGGAATCCCTAAACGCCTGCGAGTACATCGCGAGTGAAGGAAACCCGAACATCATTTTCTGTCTTCGGGGCGTAAAATCCCACCTGGGCGACCCTCACCGCAATCTCGTTGATTTTGCCCACGTCCCCGTGGTGCGCCGTCAAACCCGGATGCCGGTTTGCATCGATCCGTCCCATTCTGTTGGAAGCCTGCGCGAGACGCCGGATGGAATCCTCGACGTTTTTCACGCTACCGCGCAGGGTGTGATTGCCGGAGCCACGAGCGTTCTCGTCGACTTCCATCCCAACCCAAAAGAAGCGCTTTGCGACGGGCCGCAGGCCCTCACGCTCGACCAGCTCAAACCATTCCTCGATTACATGACGACCGTTCGTAAAACGTATGAGGATTTGGTTAGGGCTTCGGCGTAAACAGCGTTACCCCCCCCTCTATTTCGCCAATCTCCCCCGTGGGGGGAGATTGCCGCTCCTTGCTGAATAAATTAATTTCTTTTGGAGAGGACCCCAAGCCCCCCACGGGGGCGCGGGCGTCGAAGACCCGGAGCAAAGCTCCAGCGACGGGGGGAGCAGCCCTTTTTCTAACCCGCGTGGGCTGGAATATCAAGCGGCTGCAAAACGCTGACATCTCATCTTGATATTCCAGGCCAGAACCTGATAAAAAATAGTTTCGCGCCGCGAACCCAAAACTCCATTTTGTGCAGATCCGTTTTGCCCCCGGGGTAAAGAAATTACGCTTATCTTTTCAGCGATAATTTTCCAAAAATATTACAACTCCTATTGCACAAATAGGACGCACTTTCCGACAGGAGCAAAGCGTGAAAATATTTTGAAGAAAGTGTTCACTTCCGCACCCGCATGAGACCATATCGGGTCTCGCTTAGCACCTCGGCGCAAGAAGCCACCGCCGCCACCCCTCTATTTCGCCAATCTCCCCCGTGGGGGGAGATTGCCGCTCCTTGCTGAATAAAATTAGTTTTTAGGAGAGGGCGTAAGCGCTCCCCCGGTAACTCCGCCCGAGATGGTAAAGGTCATCATCTCGGCACTCGTAGATCCCTCGATGGGATGAATCCGTTCCTTCGGAAGCAGAAGGACGTGACCGGAGATGTTGTAGGCGTGGGGGATATAGACCGCCACAGATCCAGGCAGCCCTAGGAACGTCAAATCCTTACGCGTCAAAAAGCCGACAACCTTCGCGTCGCGGTCGGGACCGAATTCCACAAGCACGGGCTGATCAAACCGGCGGCGTTTCCCCATAAAGGTGGAGACAAGGTCTCGCACCGAATCGTAAAGAAGCTTCAAAAGCGGGGCCTTTCCGATAAACCCTTCGGCTGTTTCCACAACACCCCGAACGAAAACATTCGATGCAAACCGCCCCGCAAGAACAACCAGGACAAATGCCATGAATAAACCGAAACCGGGAATCGGCGTAATGATCCACTTGTCGATAACCTTAAGCAAAAGCAGCAGCACGTACATCGTTAACGTGAGCGGCCCGACCAAAAATAATCCCTGCAGGAAATGACGCGCGAGAACGCGCGGCGCCAATTCAGCTTTTACTGTTTCCCAATCAATATTCAATCGTCCCTCCTCACTCTTCCCCGCAATTTCTTAGTTGTCGAACGCCGTTTTTTCGATTCAAGAATTCGTTCCTTCACGCGCCGCGGCTTAGGCCGCTTCCGGCGAATTTCCTTCTGAATTTCCTGTCGCCGTGCGGCGCGTTTCGCGATCCTCTTATTCTCAAGTGCGTCTGCAAATCGTTCCCAAGCCAACTCCCGATTCCTTGCCTGGGACCGGGTTTCAGAACATCGGACAACCAGGTTCTCGGGGGGGTAGGTCAAGATCACGCCCGTCGACACCTTATTCACGTTTTGCCCGCCTTTACCCCCTGCACGCGCAAAGGATTCTCCTACGTCTTCGGGATCGATCCCGAGGTTCGCCAAACGTTTCAGGATTTTGGGATCGATTGCCATGAATTCAACGGGAGAGCGCACTCATCCACGCGTCGATCCGTTCCTTATTTTTTCCGAGATCGGAGTGACCATAAAGCGCACGGCTATAAACGGCCAACGTCGATGACGTCTCCTCGATGGGAATAAACCGAACCGATATCAAATCAGGAAACCGGAAAAACCCCGAACGCGCTGCGTACTCGCCTTTACCAAGACGTTCAATACGCGGAGCCTTCATCGCGACCTCATCCCACTTTCTTTCCAATTCCTCAACGGACATAGGGAACTCCGGGCTTTCCCGATGCGGCGTTTCCTCTCCGAATCCTTTGGGTGTCACGAGATATTGATTCGGTTTCGGCGTGAGGGACAACTTCTTGAAATCAATAGCTTCTGTTTTCTTTAAGGGAAACAAGCGGTCCAAGAGACCGTCCTTAAAAAAGAGTCCCGCCATCAGAACAATAATACCGGCTAAAATCGCTTTCATGCCATCATCATAGCAGACCCGTCTTTGTTAGAATCGGCGTATGGCTCAACACGGCTCATCAAAACTGTCGATTATCGCGGCTCTTATCGGAAATGCTCTCGTCGCGATAACAAAATTCATCGCAGCCGCGATGACAGGATCCTCGGCCATGCTCTCGGAGGGCGTTCACTCGGTCGTTGATACCGGCAATCAAGCGCTTCTTCTTTACGGACTTAAAAGAGCACAACTGCCCCCCGATGATGAATTTCCCTTTGGACACGGTAAGGAAGTCTACTTCTGGAGCTTCATTGTCGCGATTCTGATCTTTGGTCTTGGGGCAGGCATTTCTATTTTCGAAGGTATTCGCCATCTTCTGCACCCTACAATGCCGGGCGACCCGCTGGTCAACTATGTTGTTCTCGGTCTCGCGGTGTTTTTTGAAGGGGTTGCCTGGGCCTTCGCTTTTCGGGAGTTTTCCCGGGCTAAAGGGAAATGGGGCGTTTTTGAAGCCGTTGCCAAGGGAAAGGATCCGTCGCTTTTCGTAGTCCTCTTTGAAGACTCCGCAGCGCTGCTTGGATTATTCGTCGCGGCTGCGGGCGTGTTCCTGACAGACGTTACCGGAGACCCGCGCTATGATGGTGCGGCCTCGGTACTCATCGGTCTGATACTGGGCGGAACCGCCATGTGGCTGGCCTATGAAACGAAGGGTCTCTTAATCGGAGAACGCGCCAATCCTGAGATCGTCGAGGGCATCCGTAAAATTACCGCCGACCATTCAGAAGTCACCAGAGTCAACGAGGTCCTTACGATGCATATGGGGCCCGAATTTATTCTCGTTAACATAAGCCTAACCTTCGTCGATGCGGCCATGGCCGATGATATCGAGACCGTTGTTTCTGAAATCGATGAAACGATAAAAAAGCGATTCCCCCGCGTAAAACGCGTTTTCCTCGAAGCCGAAGACTGGGACCGCGGCGCCCGGCCAAAAGGGTAGCGGGACCCCGCCCGTATGAGTATCCTCTTTTCATGATCAAGCAACTCCTTCTTTTGGCTGTCCTATTTCCGCTCGCGACCTCCGTTTTTGCCCGTCGGGGCGACAAGATTGTTGAATGCGTCGACAAAGACGGGAATACCCGGTTTGCCGGGCGGGAATGCGATGAGGGTGAACGCAGGGTTATCCCAAAAGCGCTTCCTGAGAAGGACGCTCCCAAAATTAAGGCCCCTCCCGGGATTCTCTCGGATATCGAGGGTGTCGCGGTTTTACCCCGCACCGGCGAATGGACCGTCCACAACACGCTTGGACGTTTCAAATGGGACAAAAAGAAGAAGACATGGACCCTAAAAGGACGCATCGGGAAAATGGAGCGCGACGCCGCCCGAAACGCCGTCGAAGCGTTTAATATGACCCGCGATCTCGGCGTTTCCCTGAAAATTAAAAATACCGAGGACGCAAAATTCGATCTCAACAAGGTCTGGGACAACCGCAACCGCTTTGTCATCTATTGGGCAAAGGACGCAAAACCCGGAACACTCCCGAAGCCGTATAGAGTCCGCGACGGGGTTAACGCCGGAGGATGCTCCATCATCGTTAAAAACCCGGACGGGTCGTATTCCTACGGAATCGACGGCAGGATTCAACCCGGCGCACAAATTGTCGGTGCCGCGTTGTTCATGGTCGAGTATTCGCGCAAGGTCCGGAAAAGCTTTAAGTGCCCGAAGGCAGGACACCGCTACGAACTGCTTCACCAACTCGGCCATTGCGTCGGACTGGGACACGGCACCCCGACCCCCTCGGTGATGGGCGGAACCTGCGGTGAGGACTACTACCCCAACGATGTCCTCAATTTCCGGAAGTTGTATGGAAAGCAGTAATTAGCGCGCCAAACGTTTACCGGTCTCGCTCACATCAAGGCGTTTCACGCCATTTTCAATGCGATCCCCGGCAATCGTTGTTGTTCCTGATGCGTTTGCATGGGGAAAATACGCAGCGCCAATCTGAAAGATACGAATCCCCTCCGCCTGCCGCAGACGTTCCGAGACCGAAGGATGATCGCTATTAAGATCGATTACTTCATGCTTAGGATGATATTCCTTCACACGGTTTAAAAACGAGAGGGCGGCATCGACGTCGTAATCCGGAGAACCGTCGCCATCACCGTCCGTGATAACCATAAGGTTCAAGGCATTCACATCAGCCATCTGCTCAATTTCGGTCTTGCGCGGATTTATAACAAGCTGCTTAAACCGGCGTACGACTTCCGATGATTTTTCATTCTCATCCAGGTCGGTTCGCGCATAAATTTCCTCCTGGATCTTTTTCCCGCGCGGAGAATTCATCCATGGGTCTACAAGCTTGGGAAGCGTTTTCACCAAATGTTCGCCATCGAGATTAACCAAATGGCTCATCTCATGGGCCAGAACAAACGCCATCTCATCGTCGGATTGAGCCAAATCCCAAAGCCCGGCACTGACTGCGATTTTCGGGATATTTTCCTTATTCGGCGGGACACCGGGTCCTATTGCCACCGCATTGGGTTCATGAACCGACTCCATAAAAAACAGCTTCACCTTCTTTCCATAACCGGATGCCTGCCAAAGGGGTTTAAACACGCGTTCAATGTCAGCAAGAGGGTTTTTTGAATAACGGCAAATAGGAGCGCCTCCCGCGGGATCTTCGACGGGAAGGCATTGCTCCCCGTCGGCGAATGCAGGACTCGCAAAAAATATGAGAATTAAAAATCCACCGGACATTCCCCTCAGGGTAACCCCGGGACAAGGCTGCCGCAATAGGGAATTAGCGAAACCCGTTAGGGTTTTTTGACTGCCAATTCCAGTGA
>JBFIEP010000137.1:0-6485 GCA_041603335.1 Elusimicrobiota bacterium
GGATATCGAAAGGCCGCGTTCTCACCGAATCGGGACGCCCCCAGGAAGCGGTCACGGCTTTCGAACGCGCCGCCGAACTCCGTCCTTCTCTGACCCTTTCCCACTACTGGCATGGCCGCGCCTTGACGCTTGCCGGCCGGACCTCGGAAGCCTCCGATGCGTTTTCAACCGCCTCGAATCGCGACTCTTACTTTACATCGGCACGATTCGGATTAGCTCAATCCCTTGTGCGCCAACGACGCTATCGCGAGGCGCGAAAACAAGTAGCGAGACTAAAACAATCAGCGCCTGCAAACGGAGAATTTGAAAAACTCGGGAAAGCCCTCGCGCACAAGATGCGGCGCGACCGGGGCATCCGGAACCAAAAACAGCAACGGACACCCCGAAAAAATACCGCCTCGAAACGCGTGCGCGTGCAGAATCCTTTACCCGCCGTTCCGCGTCTGCGCGTCGGGATCGGAACCACCGGGATGGGGAAACCGCTCCGTTGGAAATCGATCCGATTCTCCGGAAGTGCTCCCGTCGAAATCCGTTATAAGAAGGGGCGCAAGCGCATCGCCTCGATCAAGGCGGGGCAGTCTTGGCAATTGCGGGTCACAAAAAACCGAACCATTGAAATTGCGGACTCCAAAGGATTTGCCGCGGTGCGCACCCGCAGGCCGATCGTATTATCATCGCCCGGGCCCCGCTCGAATTGGATCTGGATCCGAGAGCCCGGGGGAGAGCGCGGCCTGTCCCGTCGCCTGAGGGGGGAGACGGAGGTTTCCCTGAACGGGACGGGGCTCACGGTCATCAACCACGTCGACCTGGAAAGCTATACCCATGGGGTCTTAACGGCAGAAATGCCCATCGAGTCGCCCATTGAAGCCCTCAAAGCCCAGGCGGTACTCGCCCGTACCCACGCCCTGTTTATTAAGGACGTCCGCAACCGTCACCGAGGCGAAGGATACAGCCTTTGCGACGGCCAGCATTGTCAGGTATATAAAGGCGTGCAGGCAGAAACGAATCGATCACGCCGTGTCGTGAATAAAACCCGGGGCCGCGTTGTTTCTTATCATGGAAGCGTCGCCAATGTTCTCTACTCCTCCAACTGCGGCGGTCATACACAAAGTTCCGGAGAAATCCAGGGCTGGGGGAAGGTCCCCTACTTTCAGGGGACAAAGGACGCCGACGCGTCGGCAGCTGTAGCCCACTCTCCCTGGCAGCTACGGCAATTCCTTAGGGAACCCGTTCGGGGGTTTTGCGCAGGTTCCACCTTTGTCCATCCAGGTCATTCGCGCTGGTCCCGTGTCATTGCCGGCAAGGATTTGGAGACCCGACTGGATTGTCATCTAGGCATCGGAAAACTACAGGAAATCGTCCCGCTCAAACGATCACGTTCCGGTCATCTCAACTCCATTCTTGTACGCGGTTCCAAACGCAATCGAATTATCGATTCGGAAATCCGGATTCGCGGACTATTCGGCATCGGCTCCCAACGCAGCGCTTTATTCGTAATGGATACGCAGCGGGACGTTAACGGGCGCATTAAGAACCTTGTCTTTTATGGAGGCGGTTGGGGACACGGTGTCGGTCTTTGCCAATCCGGAGCAATGGGACGCGCCGAAGCCGGACAATCCTATTCCGAAATTCTCCAGGCGTATTACCGGGGTATCGAGATCGGAAATTTGAGATACTAAAACTATGCGCAGATCCATTCCTCTCATCTTATCAATCGCTCTCTTCGCGGGTTGCCGCGGATCCCGTCCTGCATTCTACGCCGAGTCCTCGCTCGGTTTCAGCGCCATTCTGATCAGTGCCCGCATCATCACGCCCAACGGCGAGACGAACGTCGGCCTCATGGAAGCGAATTTCGAATCGGACAACGAACGGTATAGACTCAAATTCCTTCCCGGAAAAACTTCTTTGCTGAAGATTGAACCGGACGTTTACCGACTCCATCCGACCCGGACCCCATTCGGCCGCGTAGAGGCGCGCATGCGGGTAAAAATCGACGGGCGCAGCTATCGTGTTCCTTTTCCACGCTCGGTCCTACGGTTACGCCCAATTGATGTTCCGCCGACTAAAATCGTCGCCATCGGCATCCTCGAAGCCCGACTTCTTCCTATAGAACGCGGAAAACGGCCTGTGATCAAGGTAAGGCTTGATGACAGCATCCAAGCCCGCCGACAATTGATCGAATCTGTCATTGAAAAACAAATGGACCCGACAATGCCTCCGCATATCCGGGATTCAACGATCAGCTGGACACGCGCCCTGGAACAATCCTTAATCAATCTCCTTGGAGAAAGGGAACGCAAACAGCGGTTTAAACCCGGCAAATGAACACGGTCCTCGGCGTCGATTTAGGCGGGACACGCCTACGAGCCGTTCTTCGGACCCGCACGGGACGCCTTCGCCGTTTCGCGATAAAGCGACCGGCCCCCGAGGCCCTGCTAGGAGCATTAAGCTCGATAAAGGGCCGGACGAAACTTGACGGCCTCGTCATTGGAGCGCGGGGCGTATGGACCAAACAGGAGCGGGATCTCCTGTCTGGCCGCCTGAAACCTCTCGCACGCTCCGTCCGGGTGATTTCCGACGTCGAACTTGCCTGGCGCGCGGCACTCGGCACCGGAGAAGGCGTCGTTATTGTAGCGGGGACGGGTGCAATCGCTCTTGCCCGATCGGCAAACGGGCGCCTGACGCGAGCGGGGGGACTCGGCCCTTTAATCGGAGACGAAGGTTCCGGCTTTTGGATTGGGAAGCAGTGGTTAAAAACCAGATCAGAATCCGAACAACGGCGAACCGTCATCCGCCCGGATGCTGTCTGCACGATTGCCGGATTCTCAAAACGGGCTCTGCGTGAAAAACCCAGTTTAGCGGCAGAGGCCGCCGCCCATCTTGCAGCAATCGCAAACCAAGCGGCAAATAACGGTGGACTGCGCGGCAAGGTTCGCCTCTCGTGGCAGGGCGGTCTTTTTTCCCACGAACTTCTCAGACGGCGCTTTCTCAAAGATCTGCCCGGTCGATTTAACGCACAGCCCCCCCGGGAAACACCCGAGGAAGCGGCGGCCAAATTGCTACCATGAATCTACGATGAAAATTGCCCTCGGAGCCGATCACGCCGGATACCCCCTTAAGGAAATCCTGTCCCGCCGCCTGGCGGAGGCCGGACATGACGTTATCGATCAAGGTACAAATTCCCTTGATGCTGTCGACTACCCGGATTTCGCGGCGAAGGTCGCACGCGCCGTTGTGGATGGCACCGCAGAACGCGGAATCATGGTATGCGGCAGCGGTGTCGGCGCCACGGTTGCCGCGAACAAAATCGCAGGCGCACGTGCGGGCCTGAGTCACGACACTTTTTCCGCCCATCAAGGCGTGGAAGACGATGACGTAAACGTTCTTTGCCTCGGCGCCAGGATAATCGGGGAAAGTCTTGCCTTTGAAATCGTGGACACCTGGCTCGCGGCCCGCTTCTCAAATGCCGAACGCCACATACGCCGCCGCGACAAGGTCACCGCATTGGAGAAAAGCAATTCCTAAATCGCTGTCCCTTACGAAACGCCTTAAGCGGATCCGCCTGGTCCTAACGGATGTCGACGGCGTTCTTACCGACGGAAAGCTGTACCACTTTTTTGACTCACGGGACCGCTTTGTCGAGGTCAAGGGAGTCGACACCCAGGATGGAATCGCCCTTGCGTGGCTCACGCAGTCCGGGATTGAAACAGGAATCATCAGCGGCAGAAAATCGAGGGGGCTTGCGGAACGCGCAAAAATCCTTAATATGAATCATGTGGTCCAAGGCACCCTCGAAAAAGTTCCGGCGTTTGAAAAAATTCTCAAAAAACTCGGTCTCAAACCCGAGCAAGCGGCTTTTTTCGGTGATGATTTGACCGACGTCCCGGTCATGCGTCTCGCCGGCTGGGCTGTCGCCCCCGCTAACGCCCGGCCCGAAGTAAGGAAGATCGCTCACACCGTCACGAAAGCCAAGGGCGGATCCGGTGCCTTGCGGGAAGCCGCTGAAACGCTGCTGCGTGCACGCGGAGACTGGAAAAAGATTCTCGCGAGGTACGGCTTATGAAGCGTCTCCCGGCGGCATGTCTCGTCCTTTTACTTGCAGGCTGCGGCGGAGTCGCTTTCCAGGTGGGCGACCCCGCTCTCAAGGAGACATCTCAAGAAGAAAAAAAGGCTGCGCTCCCAAAGCTAAAAAAAGCTCCTCCTCCTAAGCTTGAGAACAAAGAGGCGGAAGCTCTCCAAAACGCTTTACGCTTAATAGAAAAACAGAAACATAGCTACCGCATCGGCAGTGCCGACCTGCTGCGAATCACGGTTTATCAAGAGGAAGATTTGGGACGCAAGGTTCGCGTCAGCCCCGAAGGCATTATTACCTTTCCGCTCATCGGCCGAATGTCGGTATTAGGCCTCAGTGTCGCGGGCGCCGAAGAGGCGATGACCAAGCGCCTTAAAAAATTTCTGATCAATCCACAGGTTTCGATATTCATCGAGGACTACGGAAACAAAACCATCTACGTCCTCGGAGAAGTAAAAAAGCCCGGCTCCTATCCGCTGCCGACGGAAGCCCCGCTGACCGTTCTCGAGGCCATCACGCTCGCCGGCGGATTTACCGAATACGCCAAAGTGGACCGCACGCGCATTATTCGCAAGGGTAAAAAAGGCAAACAAACCATCGATATCGAGATTTCCGCGATTATGAAAAGGGGCGACAAGAGCAAGGATCTTCAGCTGAAACCAAATGACGTTGTCTATATACCGGAGAGCTTTTTCTAATGGCCTCTCTCAACGATGTCGAAGAACGGGATGAAGCCGAGATTGACCTCAGCCATTATTTCCAGGTCCTTTCGCGCCGGCGCTGGATTGTGGCAGCCATGCTTGTCATCTGCGTGTTGTCGGCCGCTCTCTATGTCTTCACAGCCCGCCCCGTCTTTCGGGCAACCGCACTGATTCTCATCGAAAAAGAACGCCGCGATCCCAATTACAACGAAGGGATGATGGTCGAGACGTCCGCCGATGACTACTATCAAACCCAATACCGTCTCCTCAAAAGCAAAACCCTTTTAAAGAAGGTCTACAAGGAACTCAAGCTCGAGACCCGGGAAGGTTTTGGCTCAGGGGTGATTACACTCGAGGGCGCCGTTCTCATTGCACCGGTTCGCCGCAGCCGTCTTGTCCATGTCTCGGCGGATTCCTTTGATGCCGCTCTCGCTAAAGATATCGCTAACGCGGTTGCCGAAACCTATGTCGCGCAAAACGTCGAGAGCAAGTTATTCATCTCCAAAGAAATCCTGCGTGCGCTGTTTAAAGGGAAGGAAGTTCTAGAGGGGGAGAAAGTCCCCGAAGGTCCGGGAATCACCTTCGACGCCCTTCCCGCCGTCGTCAACAACCCCCTCATTCAAAACCTCAAGACACAGCTTGCAAGCCTCGAGGGGCGTGAAGGGGATCTGTCCAAACGCTACACACTCGAACACCCGGAACGATCCCGCCTCCGGTCCCAAATGAGCGCCCTGCGCCAGCGCGTCGACAGCGAAACCCGTAAGATCGTCGCCGGGATGAAGGCGGAGCTCTCCGGACGCCTACTCGGCAACAACGTCCACATAATCGACCCGGCCGAAACGCCCCGATCCCCGTTTAAGCCCCGCAAACGCCGCACGCTGGTCGTCTCGGCCCTGCTCGGATTGATGCTGGGATCGCTCCTGGCGCTCGGCATCGATATGCTCGATCAAACCCTCCACACCCAGGAGGATGTCGAGCGTAAGCTTAAACTTCCGTTCTTGGGTTCGGTTCCTTTCGTTAAATTCGAAGAAGATACGTCGATCAATTACAACAAGCTTCTCAGCGGACAAAAATCCTTTAGCGGGGAAGCCCTTAAAAATATCCGCACGATGCTCGGATTTGCCGCTGCAGGCGAGAAGATGCAGACGATGCTGATCACGAGTACCGGACAGGGAGAAGGGAAAACGTTCATCGCGATTAGCTTAGCGATGGTTTTTGCCCAACTCGGCGAGAAAGTCCTCCTGATCGAGGGGGATCTACGCCGACCCAATCTCCACAAACGATTCGGCCTCTCCAAGGAAAAAGGGTTGAGCCACTATTTAGCCCATGGGACCAACGCGGAGGAGACCCAATTTTTGATCCAGGATTCGGGGATCGATAATTTAGAGGTGCTGGTTTCGGGACGCATACCGCCCAACCCCTCGGAACTCCTCAGCACGCCGCGAATGCCCGCCCTGATTGAATGGGCACGCAAGCATTACGACCGGGTGATCGTGGATGGAACACCGATTTTCCCGATCACCGATGCCCTCCTCTGGGGGGAGCGTATCGATGCGGCGGCCTTCGTTATTAAATTCGGTTCGACAAACGCACAACTGGCCTCCCGGGCCCTGCAAAAACTGCGCGACAGCGGCGTGCCCGTTGCCGGTTCGATCGTCAACCAGGTAACGGCAAAATCCAATACCTACGGCGATTACTACTACTATTACTAC
>JBFIEP010000138.1:0-6459 GCA_041603335.1 Elusimicrobiota bacterium
CATTTGATCTTCCTCGAAGACTACCTGGCCCGAAGAATACGGCACAATATCCATCAGTAAAAATCGCAGACAAGAACGTATCGCCTGCCCGATAGAATCGTTTGGGCACCGTGTTGATACCCCACTCCGCCTGGGTAAAACACTGCCCAACCAGGTCCATTTTTCCCCGCCTCGAGATCCCACCGAGGGAAATATGTACCGCCTCCGGAAAATTCATCATTCAAGTAAACGACCGTCGCAATAGCACTTTGGTCCCAGTGCACTTCCATATCTTTCGGGATCAAATAGTCATTGGCGATATAACGGAGGATGTACGGAGTCCGCTTTCTTTTCATTTTATATGTCGGCCAAAACTCTCTCGCCTTTGGGACGACATGACGGTCGATAATTTCGGAAAACACTCCGTAGAGTCCCGGGAGGCTCGCAAACGACAACCCGCACTTTGTATCGGGTTCGGCATCATTGGAAGTGTCATCTTCCTTTTCATTGATGCGGCACGCCAGGGGCTTGGCCGTTGTCGGATAACATTCATGGGGACCGGGATGGATGCGGGGACCGTAGGAATCTATTTTTTCTTCCGACTCCCACTTGCCGCACGCCTCCGCCTCTTCGAGCAATTTCCTACAGAACTCAGGCGTAAAGAGTTTAATCCCGTACACGTGGGGAGCAAGTTCCGTCAGCCCCATGTCCGAGGGGACATGGGCAGGACTGTAGGAGAAAATATCGGAGTGAAGCGCCATCCTAACTCACGCAAAGGATAACTCAGGATTGGATTCAGGGCAAGACAGCGTGGGCCATATCGCGGTTGGACGCCCACCCACAGGCATTTCCTGTCATCACGAGAATCCCCACCGAAATTTCCCGAGAGTAAAGAGCAACTCCCTTCTGGCAGGCTTCTTCGGCGGGCACTCCCGATTCAAGAAAACCGTACACCGTCCGGCAAAGGAGTTTTGAAGCAATCTGCTCCCCAATTCCTGTCGCGGTCACAGCCCCCGACGGTCCCGCCCAAAACCCGCAGCCCGGCAATGAGGAATCACTGACGCGGCCGATCATCGCGCTGCCGATTCCTCCCGTAGACGAAGCCGCAGCAAAGAGACCGTTTTTATCACGGGCAACGGCGCCGACGGTATCGCACGGCTCCCCCTTGAACTTGGCGATCGCGCGGCCGGTTGGGGGGTTTCCGTTTTTTAGACCAAGCGTTTGAGCAAATGCCGCAGCACCCTCGCCGGAAAGAAGTATATGCCGCGTCTCAAGAACTTTTTCCGCGACAAGGATAGGATTCTTCACATCCCGCAGGGTTGTCACCCCGCCTATCCTGGCCGTTGAATCCATGAGCCCCGCGTCGGCTTCGACGGTTTTACCATCCTCGCGCAGTACGCACCCCGTCCCTGCGTTAAACCGAGGATCGTCTTCGAGAATCACCGTCGCTTTAACCACAGCTTCAACCGCCGAAGCACCGTGCTCCAATGCCGCCATTCCAGCCTCGGCCGCACGCAAGCAGCCGTTGGACCACTTAGACGGCGCTCCCGCGCCTCCATGAACAACGATTCCGGGGCTACCCTTAATTGACATCGAGCGTTATCCTATCACAATCGTGACAGGCAACCCCGAATTCGAATCCTTATTAAGAAAAGGGCAGGACCTTAAGCGGCGCGGCGATTTGGATCAAGCCGAACGCTTTTTCTCCTTTGTTCTGGAAAAACATCCCGACTGGACAGACGGCAGGGTCTGGCGCGCGTCGGTACGCCTGCAGCGCAAACAGTACGGGAAAGCACGTGAAGATTTAGACATGGTCGATAAGCAGCTCGGGGAACCGGGATGGCATCATCTCCTAAGAGGAGAGGCCGGGATAGAACTCGGAGATTACGCGAATGCCTTGAAGGATCTTGAGCAGGCAAAAGCCTGGGGCCAACAGGATTCCGTAGTGCTCGGACTTAAAGGGGTCGCCCTAGCGCTATCGGATCATTGGGATGAGGCTTTCCCTGTCATTGACGAGGCCCTGCGCCTTGAGCCGGGGGCCAAGATGCTGCTTCGGATGTGGGGGCACATCGCCTCCAACTCAACGGAAACTCTTCGCCGCATCGCAGCCAGTGCCCTGGAAACCGCAAAAATCCATCCCAAAAAACTTTGGCTGCCCCTGCTCGGAGGATCGGCTTTACTCTATGCGGATTTTCCAGAAGAAGCCATCCCCCCCCTCAAACGCGCGGCGCGCGCCATGCCGACGTTTTTCTACGCTCAACTGAATTACGGTGCAGCGCTTATGCAGGGAGGATCGGCAGAAGCAGCCGAACGCGTTCTCGACAAAGCAATCTCCCTGGACCAAAGCCAACCACGGGCATTGGCTTTACGCGGGGAGGCCCGCGTTCGCCTTGGAAAGGAAAAAGAGGCTTTGGAAGATTTTAAAAACGCCCTTAAAATTGATCACTCGGGGATTCTCGCGGGCCAATGGGAAGACGGACCCGCCTTTTCCCATTTCATGGCGGTGGAGATGCCTGACAATCCCGATGCCCAAATGAATCACGGTGCCTATCTACTGCACAACACCATTTATTTTTGGCGCGCCGTCGGCTTTTTCGAGAAGGCCGTTGAGCTCGATCCCCAAAACGCGCGCGCCTGGGCACTGTTAGGAGAAGCGAAATCCCTCTGCCTCCGATGGCCCGGCGCGTTGGCGGCATTTTCGCGTGCTGTTAAGGAAGATGCTTACGGGAAGCTACGCCTTCAGTGGTCCGACGGTCCGATATTCCGGCTCTACCTTACGTTAATGGGGACCGAACCCCGGCGTTAAGCCGAAGCCCGGTCCCCGCCACCTCAGGCAGCGACTGCTTTCTTCTTTTTCTTCGCGTCCACCTTGGGCAAGTAATACTGGTTAACGTAATCCTTCAGCATGCGATTCGAGCAATACTCCGGAGTCGAGGTTCGGATCGATTCCTTCATGACACGGACCCAACCGCTCGGGACACCGTTTCCATTCCGGTCATAGAACAACGGAACGATCTGTTCCTCAAGAACCTTATAGATTGAATCCGCGTCGGCAGCGTCACGCTCGGCATCAGGCAAATGCGTCGATGCCTTCGGCGCCCAACCGTTCTCACCCGTGTAGCCTTCTTCCCACCATCCATCGAGAATCGACAGGTTCGGCACACCGTTGGCAGCGGCCTTCTGGCCGCTGGTTCCGCACGCCTCAAGCGGCGCGAGGGGATTATTGAGCCATACGTCGACACCGGATACTAGATAACGCGCTTTGTGCATATCGTAATCTTCGATAAAGGCGATATGTCCGCCAAAGGCGGGGTTCTTCGCCAGCTGGTAGACCTGTTGAATCAGCTTTTTACCGCCATCGTCTGCGGGATGCGCCTTACCGGCAAATACAATCTGCACCGGCTTCCACGGGTTAAGCAGAATTTTCTTAAGACGCTCCACATCATTAAAGATCAAGGTCGCGCGCTTGTAAGCCGCGAAGCGGCGGGCAAACCCGATTGTCAGGGTTTCCCCATCCAAGAGCGAACCGCCGGCAAGCACCTGAGTCGCTTCAACATGATCCTTCCGCCAACGTTCGCTTACTTTCCGGCGAACGAAACTAACCAGATTCCGGCGACAGCCCTGATGGGCTCTCCATAACGTTTCATCCGGAATATCCTTTACCTTAGCCCACATCGCCGCATCGTCCTGATGCAATTTCCAGTCCTTACTCACATACTGACCGAATACATCATCGATATCCTGATTGACCCAGGTCGGCATATGAACACCATTGGTGACGTGTCCGATCGGAACATCATCGGCGTTCTTGACCTTATAGAAGTCCTTCCACATATCGCGGGAAACGATTCCATTTCGCTTGGACACTCCGTTTTTGCGATCCGTCATGCGCAGCGCAAGTACGGTCATATTCCATCCAGCATGCCCCGGACGGCTCGCCAGCGATAAGAATTTCTTCTTATCGACGCCAAGGGAGGGCCAATAACCCTTGAAATATTCCTCAATCAGCGCTTCGGGGAAAACATCGTGTCCGGCAGGAACCGGTGTATGGGTCGTAAAGACCGATGTCCCGGCAACTTCTTTGCGAGCGTTTTCAAAAGTAGCGCCCTTCTCAACGAGTTCTCGAATGCGTTCCAGCATAAGAAACGCGGCGTGGCCCTCGTTGCAGTGATACAACCGGGAATCGATGCCGAGCTCCCGCAGGATCCGCGTTCCGCCGATTCCAAGCACGATTTCCTGACGCAGCCGCATCGTCTGGTCGCCGCCGTAGAGTCGGCCCGAGATTTCGCGGTCCCCGGGGGTATTCCCCTCGACATTGGTGTCCATAAGGTAGAGCGTGATTCGACCGACAAACACTTTCCATACCTTCACATGCAGCGGCCAAGAACCCAGGTCCAATCGAATCACCAAGTCTTTTCCGTCGGCAGTCTTCGCGGGCCGGACCGGCGAAGTTTCCCAATCGATTTGATGGTATTCGTTGCGCTGCCAACCCTCGGTGCCGATCCGCTGAACCACATACCCCTGCGGGTACATAAAACCAACGCCGACGAGCGGAATCCCCAAATCAGACGCCGTCTTACAGTGGTCGCCCGCAAGGATCCCCAAACCGCCGGAATAGATCGGCAGCGAGTTATGGACTCCGAATTCCGCGGAATAATACGCAATCGATCCCTCATGGCTCGGGTACTCCTGCTTAAACCAGGTATCGTCGGCCTTCACATAGGAATCGAATTGCTCCATCAGTGAATCGTACCACTGCAGAAATGCAGGATCCTTCGCACAGAATTCCAATCGCTCCGCCGTTGCCTGGACGAGCAGCTTCACCGGATTATGATTCGATGCTCTCCAGAGAGTTCGATCAATGGTCTTGAACAAACCTCGCGCACTGGGATTCCAGCACCAATAAAGATTGTAAGCGACCTCCTCGAGACGTTCGATGCGCTTCGGGAGTTGAATGCGGTCATTAATCATACAGGGGGATTCTCCTTCGAATTCGTCAACATGAGAAGCTTACGCTTCGCCTGCTCGACGGCTTCTTTTTTACCAATCAAAGTAACACGATCGCCTTCTTCAAAACGGATCTTACCACGCGTAATAAGCACAGTGCCATCACGGACAATCGGGCCGACGATCGCCTGAGGAGGAAGGCCTGCCTCACGAATAAGACGGCCAATCGCCTGCGACCCTTTGGGGACGATCACTTGTTCAATCGTCCCGCCGCCGCGTTTCAGATCTTCCGTCAACCCTTGAGCCATCTCGACCTCGAGTGCCGCCTCCTGCATATCCTCATAGAGATCCTGCTCTCCAACGATCTCGGTACCCAATAGCGCCTCAAGAACATCCTCAAGAGTGATAATTCCTATCCACTTGCCTTCGCGCGTGCGCACGTTAAATAGGTGTTTACGGCCTTGAATAAACCGGTTCAGCACTTCGTGCGCCGGCCAATCATCCTCAACGAAAATCGGCGGAGACATAATGTCCATCATCCGCGAATCTTCCTTCCCATCAAGAAGATTCTGAAAGACAATGCGGCGCTGAACAACACCCACAACCTGCTCCGGCTGAGCTTCGGCAAACACGGGAATGCGGCTAAAACGCCAATGGTCCGCGTCGGTCTTGGTCATCTTCAGCGGCATATCCGCCGATACACGGCGAACGACGCTCAGCGGCGTCATGAGATCCCGGGCAACGACCTTGTCCAGGTGCAGAGCATTGGCAACCCATCGCGCTTCCTGCATGCGGATCGAACCCGACCGCATGCTCAAGCTCGCCAAACTAATAATATCATCCTCCGGCACCTGGGCAAGACGCGAACGTTTTCCGAAGGAATTTGTTACCAGCACGCAGAACTTAACGGCCGGATAGAGGAAAAAGACGAGGATGCGCAGCGGCCATGCCAGGGCCGGTGCGAGACGGCTCGCGAATTTAAATCCAAGACTCTTTGGAACGATCTCCGAGAAGAACAGGATGGCGAGCGTGAGTCCTGCGGAGAAAATTCCCAGCCAGGCCTGTCCATAGTACTGAGCGACAAGCGCTCCCGCAAACGCCGCACCACCGGTATTAGCGACTGTATTCAAAATAAGGATTGCTGCGATCGGCTCATCAATATGTTCGCGCATCCTCGCAAGGATATGCCCCGATTTATGACCGTTGCGGCGCAGAGTCTCAATACTTGCGCGGCTGATCGAATACAGAGACGCCTCCATAATCGAACAGAAGAAAGAACCGGCCAAGCAAAAGAAAACAACGACGCAAATAAGATACATAGAGGTTCAGTCTCTGAAGGGGAACAGCCGCTGATCCGGATTGGCGATCCCGCGATTTTTAAGAAAATCCGCGACAAGCGTATCTTCTGCCTTACGCCACTTATCTTCGGGAGCTGTCTGCCCCACAACAAGACTTCCACCGGCAATCATCTTATGACCGCCGCCGCGGCCGGGACCCATGATCTCCTTAAGGAGGGCCCCCGCCTCGCCATTA
>JBFIEP010000139.1:0-6430 GCA_041603335.1 Elusimicrobiota bacterium
GAAAAACCATCCGCGAGGGATTGATACGCGCCTACAGCGCGTTCAGGATCTTTAAGAGCACCCGCATAAAGGTCCCCGACAGCACTCTGGGCACTCGCCTTTAAGGCTGTCTTATCCGATAACGCCAGAATATTTTCGTAAAGGAAAACGGCCGGACGTGGAGAGCCGTTGCGGGCATGAAGTCCCGCGATAAGATAAGACAGCGAATCCCGGTCGCGGTACCCCGGATAACGCTCAATGAACTCCCGGAATTCCTTTATCGTCAGCGGATAAAAGAGCGGATCCGAAAAAGAGGCTAATTTATCAAGCATCGACCCTAATCGTTCCGCGCGTGTCATTCCGATACGCGGTCCTTTCGAAATGGATGCGATTTTTTCGCGCTGGCGCTTAAAGTGCTTCGAAGCGATTTCATGAATCACCCGCTTCGCGTTAAATGTCAACTTCGAGCCGGGATACTCGTATATCAGCTTGAGGCCTTCAATCACGGCAGCCGCGTAGAGCTTCTGCTTTCTGCGAATCTCAAGAATTAAAAACTGGATTCGATCCGCCCGTTCACCCTTACGGGCCACGACGAGCAACGAGCGTGATTGCGCCAAAAGAGATTCAAGAATTTCCGGCTCGGCCGTCCCGTAACTTCTTCTGAGAAAAAGAAACTCTTCCTCTATGCGCGAAATCGACGCCGTTGGCTCCATGACAGACGGGACATGAGCCGGAACCGGTTGCCGACGGTCTGGAATCGGCATCTCGGGCTCACGTTCGCGAACCGGATACTGCCTCGGACTCGGAGGCTCATAATCCATCGGCAAGCCTCGCCGCCCGGCACGGGGTTCCGACGGCTGGCTCATAGCCATCGAGGCGAACAAACTCAGCAAAATCCATGGAATTAAAGGCATCACCGCATTATATTAAGGAGGAAGGCTCTAGGGAACTGTTACCCGCACCGCAATTCCAGCGAGAACCAATACTGCCGCGGCGCCAAAGAGGACCACTCCTATCGGCCAGTGCGGCAACAGCCAAAACCCGGAGGCAAGCGCTCCGACAACACCGCCCAATGTAGCAACAGAACTAACGAACCCGTATACACGGCCGGTTTCCCCGACGGTATTAACCACTAATCGAACCACCAGGGGGGTCGCCGCCCCAAGAGCGGCTAACGGAGCAAACAACAGGAGAAATGCCGCGACAAGCGCCCCGAATTTCAGCCCTAACCCGGTCAACGTGGGAAGAATAAATCCGCGCATGGAGGGGACAATCATCAACCAGAGTCCCGCTCCGAAAAACAGGAAAGACAATGCCGCACGCGGTTTCTTACGGTCGGCCAAGAGCCCGCCAAAAGCCGCACCCACCGCTAACGCAGCAAGCGTCGTAATGATAAGGGCCGACCAGGTTGTGACCGATGTGCCAAAATAGGGAGCAAGCAAAAGTGCCCCAAGCGTTTCGAGAACGAGGATAACCGCTCCGACGATGAACATGACACTGCATAGGATAGGCACGCCGTATTATAGCGACGTTTTGATAGGATAAGCCCTATGCCCGACGACCGAATTCTAGTAACCGGAGCTGCCGGCCAACTCGGCACCGTGCTAACAGCGGCCCTACGGCGCGATTTCGGCGAAAACGCCGTGATGGCGGTCGATGTCCGCAAACCGGAAAATCCCTCCGCCCTCGGCGAAGGTCCCTTTGAATGCGTAGACATTTTATCCCAAGACGTTCTCCGCCGAATTATCGAAGACGGAAATATCGGAACCGTTTATCACATGGCGGCGATAAAATCTTATGAAGCCGAGAAACGACGCGCCGCCGCCTGGAACGTGAACGTCAATGGTCTCTATAACGTCCTCGAAATCCTGCGTGAGAGAAAAGGAGCCAAGCTGCTTTTTCCAAGCTCGATCGGCGCCTTCGGCCCCAACGGCGGAGACCCGCAATCCCTTTACGGCATCAGTAAGCGCGCGGGTGAAATGCTTTGCGGATTTTACCATCATGGATTCGGTGTCGATGCACGCTCACTGCGTCTGCCCGGGGTTGTATCCCCCGACTTCGAGGTAGGCGGGGGCGGATTGACCGATTTCGCAACTGAAATTTTCCACGAGGCGGCCGGACGCAAACGCTACGTTTCCTATATCGGGGAAGAAACCGAAGTGGAACTCATCCACGTTTCCGACGCCCTCAACGCGATGCGGACCCTTGCCGATGCGCCGGCGGGAAATATCAAGCACCAGGCCGCCTACACGATCCGTTCTTTTTCGGCGAGCCCCGCCCGCTTGGCAAAAATCATCCGGGAAAAAATTCCTGGGTTTGAACTCGCATTCGAGATTGATGCTATGCGGGAAACTATCGCATCCAATCTCCCCACCGGGATGGACGATTCCGGTGCCCGGAAGGATTGGGGCTACAATCCCGTCTATACCATCGAACGGGCGGCGAGCGAAATGCTCGAACGCACCCTCAGCTAATTGCCGCGCATCGCATCTGCGAGCGCGCCCGTGCAGGACAACGGCTTTTGGATGGACTCGGGAAACGGCTTTCCGGCATCATACACACACACCATCGATTTACCGGCCCAGTCTTCGTTGGGATGCAAAAGAAACGTCGAACGAACCCGACAGCCTTTCTCGCTAGGCCCTAAGATTTCATAGCGATACGAAAGGTCGATAGCATTCCTGCTTTCGAGCTGCGCGGTCCTGCATTCGGTAAAACGTTCGTTAAAACAATCTCCGGCACGACACCCGGACTTGCCGCGTGACGGGGCTTTTCTATCGACAGGGGCGTCCCCTAACGTAATCGGAGTTCCAACTGCGACTCCCTTGCGGCCCCGCAGAAATTGAAGCGTCAACACCGTTTCACTCGGGATGACTTCAGGAAACCGCTCTTCTTTAATGGCGGCCGCAATCTGCTTCTTGAAATTCCAGATAGTCTCTTCGCCGACAACGGCCGGCGGTGAAATAATAAAATGCAGCGTATTGGGCATTCCGGTATCCGCCGGAATCGCATACAAGATTGCACCCGTGGCGATAGACTCCTTGCTTCCCGGACGCTGAAAAATCGAGAAATCGGAAAAGACCGCATCATCCGTCAACTGAAGCGAAAAACCCTGAACCGTGCCATCGTCCAGGGTTTTTGAAATTTCTTTAGGCGCGGGAACCTCTTCCGCCTGAACCATTCCCAACAACATCATCGAGAGCAGTAAAAAGTTCACGACTAATCCTCCAGCAATGCCTTAATCTTCGCGTGCAATTCGGGAAGTTCGAAGGGTTTTTGGACTAAGTCACATGCGCCGCTCATCATCGCGGCGCCTTTTTCACGCGCCGAGGAAGTATCCCGGCTGGTCATGATGATAATCTTCGGGCATGCATCCCCGAATTCATCCGCGAGCGCCTGGGCAAAATGATACCCGTCAAGACCGGGCATGCGCACATCGGTCAAAACAAGATCGGGCTTCTCTTCAATCGCCCTTTTAAGCGCGGAAGAACCGTTGTCTACAGGAATTACCTCATACCCCTCGGTCGTAAGGGAAATATCCAGTAATTCCAAATACCCAGGTTCGTCTTCAGCAATTAATATTCGTTTAGCGCCCATCGTGAATTCCAGTATACCCCTGACGATCAATTCCCGCCAGTGCGGGAATCGAACGTACCAAGGTCCGCCTGAGCGTCCCCCTCCAACATGCGAGGATTATAGCCTGGACCCCCCGGGCAATCTCTACATCTCCGGCACCCAATCTGGGTCCTAGGGCCTAAAAAGGTTGTAGGCCCTCCGGACTTTTTCCTATTCTAGATGCGGCTGGTGTTAACTACATATGTGGAGGTCTGTATGAAACGAAGTTTGCTTATGTTTGGTTTTGCTCTCGCGCTCTTGGCGCCGACGGCAAATGCCGCAAAGTTTGGCCTTAAGGGTGTAAACCAACGCCTGGCGATCGTTTTACAGAAGGGAGCAACGCAAGCTCAGGGCGAGGCCCTTGCCGCAAAGCAAGGACTCGAGGTTCTCAAATATTACCCGGAATTGAACACCATCATCGTTCAATCGAAGCCAGGACGCGTGCAGGCTTCTTCCGTTCGCCTCATGTCGAGCCCTCTTGTTAAGGGCGTCGCCAGAGACTTCTGGACGAATTGGATCAATAACGCACCCGCAAGCTTCCAATCGACCCCGCTTCCTTCCGTCGGCAGCGTTGTTAAATCGCTTCCGAAACTAGGAAAGAACGTCGGGAAGAATACCGAAGTGCAATGGGGCGTCAAAGCCGTCAACGCACCCGCTGCCTGGTCAAAATCTAAAGGCCGGGGAATTAAAGTAGCGGTTGTCGACACCGGCATAGACCCGAAGCATCCTGAACTTGCCGCTCGCGTCAAAGGCGGAATAAACGCCGTTGAAAAGGACAAGCCCTGGCACGACGATCATTCACACGGAACCCACGTCGCGGGCATCATCGCCGCAACGCTCAACGGAACCGGCGTTGTTGGCGTCGCTCCCGAAGCGGACCTCTACGCAGTTAAGGTTCTCACCAAGGACGGCTCCGGCTCATTGTTTGGAATCGTTGAAGGCATCATGTGGTGCGCACAGAATGGGATGCAGGTCGTCAATATGAGTCTCGGTGCCGCTCAAGGGAACTTCCTCTTTGAGATGGCGGTGAATCAGTTGAAATCTGCGGACATTCCTCTCATCGCGGCAGCCGGAAACGACGGGAAAGAGGTTAACTTTCCCGCCCGTTATGACGCAGCGATAGCGATCTCTGCGCAGTGCCCTCCGGGAGGCGATGAGAACGCGAAATTGTGCGGCAGTTCGGCAATCGCGACCTTCTCGAGCCGGGGACCGGAAATTGAGTTCATCGCGCCCGGCGTGAAGATTCCCTCAACGGTCATCAACGGGGAGATCAAGGCGTACTCGGGGACCTCAATGGCTTCGCCGCATGCGGCGGGTCTCGCGGTTCTTGCCGTCGCCAACGGAGCCAAAGGACAGGCAGGAGTTCGAGCCGCGCTCAAACGAGCCGCCACGAAACTTCCGGGGCTCTCGGCATCGGAGCAGGGCAGCGGCGCAATCGACGCCGGAAAGCTCTAAAGCAATACGACTTCAGGGATAAAAGCCGCTCCGGTTCGCCGGGGCGGCTTTTTATTTTAGGCAGGAGAGAAAGCGGCTGAACTTGCCTTGGGGTTGCGGAACAGTCTTTATACCCGCTTCGGATAACGCCTGCTCGACAGCCTTGGCAATCGCTTCCGCACCATGCTCATCTTCAAGTTCGATCTCAAGCTCACAATCAACACGGCCTCCGGGGAATACGGTCCGATCCACTTCCCAGACCGTCTTAACGGATGCACCTTCGATATCCAGTGCGACATGCAGCACCGAACGGTCGTTGTCAAAAAAACCCAGCAGCCTCAACGCTTCAAGAGTCGGGATGCGTTCCTTCAAAACAGCGATGGGACGCGACGCCATTAACAATAATCGTTCGGGACTTCGCTCTATTTCTTCCATGCTGAGACCCAACGGACTCTCGATTTCCTCCCGTTTAGACACCACGCCTGTCCCTGTATTTTTTCCCTTCAACGCTAAAGTTACACGTTCGATCGCCGGACCCGCCGCCGGGAACTCACGCTCCCGGCGAACGCGAAGCACATATTTTTCCGCGCGCAATTCGCCGTTTTCTCCGTCCAGAAATAAATTGCGCTGGGAAATCGCCTGCTCAGGGGGACCGAATTTTTTAATGAGGAGAGTTCGGTCCGCTTCAGACGCCAAACCGATTTTAAGTTCAATTTCCATAAATACCCACGTTCCTTATATAGCACCGAATTCCCGGAACCGAAAGCCCTTCCCGGGGTCCAACCCCCCGGGCTTGCGAATATTTCCCAAGGGGGCTACCCTCATGCGTATGCGCGAAAAACTGCTGATTTTTCTGTCGATCCTCCTAATTCCCGGAGCCGCTCAAGCTGCACGCCTTGAGCGCAAGGATGTCCCCAAACCCCTGCAACCCTGGGTTGAGTGGGCGCTGCACGGTCAGGAACAGAAAACCTGCCCCTTCCTGCAGGGAAATACCAACGATCGCCAATGCGCGTGGCCGTCAAAAATTTCCCTCACTCTCGGCGCACGCAGCGGACGCTTCACGCAGCACTGGCGAATCTTCGGAAAGGAAGCCTGGGTCGCTCTTCCCGGCGATAAAAAGATTTTCCCCCAATCGGTCACCGTCAATGGAAAACCCGCTCCTGTTATTTTAAACGCGAACGCGCCGCGGCTGCTGCTTCCCAAAGGAAATCACACGATCACCGGCACCTTCTCGTGGAAAGAACTCCCGCAGCTCATACAGGTCCCGTCTGAAACCGGTCTTCTCTCCCTATCGGTCGATGGAAAGACGGTCCAATTCCCCGTACGGGACGAACAAGGCAGGCTATGGGTGCGCAAACGCCAACGCCAAGGATCGGGAAAAAGCGAGATGTCAATTATCGTC
>JBFIEP010000140.1:0-6430 GCA_041603335.1 Elusimicrobiota bacterium
ACGCGCGCGGGATCGCCAAGACATTTAACCTGTCAGAGAGTCAGGTAGGAAAGCAATTGGTTCGTTTAGAATCTGGTGGAGTCTTGGTTTCTCGTGAGTTTGGAAAAACAAAGGTATTTGAATTCAATCCACGGTTTGCGTTTAAGAATGAGCTCTTGGCATTGCTGAAAAAGGCACTTAGTTTTATGCCGGAAGAAGAGAAGCAGCAGTTCTATCGGCAGCGTCGAAGGCCGCGTAGAACTGGGAAACCATTGTGAATCCAATAACAGAGGCAACAACTGTAGAGGAGCTTGCGGCAATTGTCGTAAAGGCTCTTTCCAGTCGGAAAATAAAGGCGGTCCTTACAGGTGGGGCCGTCGTCTCGATTTATACGGACAACCAGTATAAATCTTACGATCTGGACTTTATTAGTTCATCGGACCATAAGACAATCGAGTTCGTAATGAAGACATTGGGCTTTGAGGCAAAAGGAAAAGATTTTCTGCATCCAAAAACTAAATTCACAATCGAATTCCCAACTGGACCCTTAGCCTTGGGGGGGCGAGTCCCCGTGGAGCCTGAGGGAAGAAGGATCGTAAACGGCGTCGAAATATTAATGCTTTCCCCTTCGCAAAGCGTTATGGACCGATTAACGGGATACTATTATTACCACGATCCTCAAAGCCTTGCTCAGGCTGTGGCGATTTGTAGGGATAATGAAGTGGACCTTGAAGAAGTTCGAAAATGGTCTGAGGAAGAAAAATCTCTAGATAAATTTCAAGAGTTTCAGGATGAGCTTGAGCGAGAGGGTCTGGGTTAAAAAAACTCTGGAAATCCGGAACTCTCGGGGGTAAGCTTTTGCGATGAGTTTCGCGCCGAGTTATTTGGGGTCCAAGCTGCACCCGGATCACACCCTTTCCTCATGGGTTGTGAGCGCGGAAAACGTTGAGGCGTACAAGACGCTCCATCACTTTGTTTCCGAAGGCGATTGCGCGTGCAAGTTCGTCTACATCAGCGGGGGAGGCGGCTCGGGAAAGACGCATCTCGCCCAAGCGGTTGTCGCTGAATATGTGGGCGCGAATCTATCCGACCATGCCTTGTCGATTACCGGGAAAGACGCGCGGGAAGAGTATCGCCGTCACCATAAACAAAATCTTGATTTAAGGCGAGGGGGATTTTATAACCGGCTTCTGATTGATGGAATCGGCGCGTGTTTGGGCAACGAACGCCGTCAGAAGTTTGTCGAGGCGTGGGTTTTTGATGAGATTAGGATGGAGAAGCTCGTTGTTCTGACAGGCCCGATGTCTTGGCGGGATTTGGATTTAGCCTTTCCGAGTTTGGTTCCGGATATTGAGATTGCCCTGCCGATGCCGTCGCCCGCGCTGCGGCTTGAGATCTTAGGACGGTGGACGCGCTCGCAGAATTTTGAATTGAACGATGAACTGCTTATCTATTTGTGCGCTGAAACGATGCGGCGGGGGATGTCCCTTAAAGAAGCGCATGAGATCGTGATCCGGACGATGGCTTTTATCGTTTTGGCCGAACGGCCGATGGTCCGTGAGACGATCGACGAGGCCTTTAATTTTGTGAATGAAGAGTAGCCCTGTCCAGGCCGGGATTTCGGGGCTAAAAAACGAATTTAAGGGGCTTTTTGAGTCGAAATTCCGAAAATTTAGGTCCTGAACGCCAATCGTGCTATGCTGTAGGGGCACACCATTTTGGGGAAAAGGAGAAAGACTCTTGGCGAATTTGAATAAGGTTATGTTGATCGGACGACTCACGCGGGATCCCGAGATCAAGACGTTTAGCAACGGGGGGAAGGTCGCAAACATTAGTTTCGCAGTAAACAATTCCAAGAAGAACGCGCAGACCGGCCAGTGGGAAGACGTTCCTGTCTGGTTGGACCTTAAAGCCTACGACCGGGAAAAAGGCCGCAAGTGGGGCGAGTTCGCCGAGAAATATTTAACCAAGGGGCAGCAGGTTTATGTCGGCGGCCATCTCGTCCTCGAGGAATGGGATGACAAGGCCTCCGGTGCCAAGCGCAACAAAGTGAAGATTGTTGTCGATGACATCCAGTTCCTGGGCAAGAAAGGCGAGAACATCGTGAGCGGTTCCACCTCGGCTCCCGAGCAGGCCTCTTCTTCCGCCGACCTCGAAGAAGTCCCCTTCTAAAGTCAAAGGGGTCAGACCCCTGTAAACTTAAGCAGCAAAAGCCGCGCTTCCCTGAGATGGGGGGCGCGGCTTTGTTTTATAATACCCCATGCCGCCGACCGCCGACCCCCGGGCCCTCCTGCAGAAGCATTTCGGCCACCGTGAATTCTTAGAAGGCCAGGACGAAGTCATCGGCTCTATTGTGGGGGGCGATGACGCTCTTGTCATCATGCCGACCGGCGGCGGGAAGTCCCTTTGCTACCAGTTGCCCGCGATGGCAAAAGACGGGCTCACCTTGGTGATCTCGCCGTTGATCGCCTTGATGAAGGACCAGGTCGATGCCCTGGTGGAAAAAGGCATCCCCGCCGCCTTTATTAACTCCAGCCTCACCCAAACCGAAATTAACAAGCGCCTCGGGGCGATGCGAACGGGTGAGCTTAAAATCGTCTACATCGCGCCCGAACGATTTAAGAGTCCTCGTTTTGTGGAGGCGCTTCAGGAAATTCCAATAAGCCTCTTTGCCTTGGATGAAGCGCATTGTCTGAGCCAGTGGGGACACGATTTCAGGCCCGACTACTTACGGCTTAAACGCGCTCTTGTGCAGCTCGGTCAACCCCAGGTTGTTGCGTTGACCGCGACCGCGACGCCGATTGTTCGTCAGGATATACAGGACCAGTTGGAGCTGGGTAAACACAATCGGAAGGAACCCAAGGTCTTTGTTACCGGGTTCGCGCGGCCCAATCTTACCTTGGCGGTATCCGCCGTTCGCGGCAAAGCGGATAAGCTTGCCCGCATTCATGACATCCTGGAGACGTATAAGACCGGCATCATCTATTGTTCAACGCGCAAGAACGTCGAACGGCTGTACAAAGAACTGCGCGCCGCCAAGGTGAAGTGCATCGCCTACCACGGGGCGTTTGATGAGGCCAAGCGTACCAAGGCCCAAACAAAGTTCATGACCGGACAGGCTTCTGTGGCGATTGCGACAAACGCGTTTGGAATGGGGATCGACCGCTCGGATCTTCGCTTCGTTATCCACTACGACATTCCCGGAAGTGTTGAGGCCTATTACCAGGAAGCCGGCCGCGCCGGGCGTGACGGAGAGCCCGCGCGCTGCGAACTGCTGTTTAACTACGCGGATGTGAAGACGCAGGAGTTTTTCTTGGACGGTGCGAACCCCACCCGCGAGATTATTGAAGGCTCCTATGAGGCCGTTAAGCGTTTGTGCCGGCGGGGACCGACCAAAACCCCGATCGCCAAGATCGCGACTAAGGTAGGAAGCGGGCGGCCCAACCAGATGGCGGTCGGAACCGCGTTGCGGCTTTTATCCCGTGCGGATGCGATTGAACGTTCCTATCAAGGGAGCCGCACCTACACCACGAGTCTGATTGAGCCGGTGAAGGATATTGATGATTTAGGATTTGATTTTGACCAATTGGATCTCAAGCGGGACCGCGACGGTGATAAATTACGTCAAGTCATCGCGTATGCCGGGGAGGCGGGATGTCTGCACCACTACATCCTCAATTACTTTGGCGACCCCGACGGCGCCGAGACCTGCGGCGCGTGTGATAACTGTACATCCCGTAAGACGCGCGTTGCCCGGCCGGTGACCGAAATTGAACAGGCCCTTGTGCGCCAGGCGTTGATGGGAGTCGAGAGTGTTAACGGCCGCTTCGGCCGCGGGCGACTTTCCCAGGCCTTGGCCGGCTCGCGGTCCAAACAGGTATTGGATGTTAACCTCGACAGCAATCCCGCGTATGGTTCCCTGAATGCGCAAGGCGTTGATTACGCGTTCAGTTTGTTGACCGAACTTACTCAGGCGGGTTGTTTGGAAATTTCCGGAGATAAATATCCGGTTCTTTCCATTACCGGTTTAGGCATGGATGTGATCACGGGAGAAGCAACGGCAACGATCGCGATGCCTGATCAAAAGCAGGTAAGGGCTCCCGCTAAAACAAAGACGAAAACCGTGAAAAAGTCCGCGGGACGGGAGAAGAAGGCGTCTCCGTCCAGCAACGACGGCCTGTATGGGGAACTGCGCGCCTGGCGCTTTAAAAAAGCCAAGGCGCGGCGGGTCCCGGCCTATATGATTTTTAATGACGCAACCCTCTCCGAATTGGTTCGGCTTCGACCCGCCAATAGCGAGGAATTGTTGGCCGTTAAAGGCTTTGGTCCTGCCAAGGTCAAGTCGCTCGGAAAGGATGTTCTCGCGATGATCGATGACGGCGAGGAGTTGGATGTCATGGAGGAAGCCGTTTCTAAATCGGCTTCATCTCCGCCGCCTGTTGAAGAGACCGGTGAAGAGTTCGACTCCGTGACAGACGAAGGCTGGTCGGAGGAGGAATACAATGGTTAGCGTTCCTCCCGAAGTCGCCGTCCCTGATTCCTGGAAGCCGGTTCGCCCCTTCGAGGGCTTCGATACCGTGGGGCAATTTATTCCCCATGCGGTGACTGACGACCGCCTGTTGGTCCGTTACTTCCAAGATGAAAAGGATGGAACGCTTAAGACCTGGGCGTGGTTCGGCCCCGGCGCACAGGGGGCTCCCGGCCGCGTTCACGGCGGCAGTGTTTCTGCGATTCTCGATGAAGTCTTAGGCGCCTCGGTGTGGATAACCGGGATGCCGGTCGTGACTGTCACGCTTAAAATCCGTTACCGAAACCCCCTCCCGATTGGAACCGTCTGCGGCATCGATACCGAAATTGTTCGAAAGACCACGAACCGGGCGGTCGTGAAAGGCATTCTTAAAGCCCGCGACGGTACGATCATCGCCGAGGCCGACGCTGTCTATTTCCGTCTACCCGATTCCGAGATCACCCCGGCTCTCGCTGCCGTATTGGCGCGCCGCCAAAAAGCCGCGCTTTAACCGGTCTTAGATCGATTCCACGACGTCGGCGAGCGGGTACCGGACCTTTCCGCGGGTCGCGTACTTGTCGCTTTCCGCGCGATGTCCAACGGCGCACAAGACGACGGAGCGCAGTCCTTTCGCTTCAAGTCCTAGGATCTCATCAAACGCCGGACGTTCAAATCCTTCCATCGGACAGGCATCGATCCCGGCTTCGGCCGCAGCTGTCAGCAATGTGCCAAGGGCGATATAGACCTGCTTCTCGCTCCATGTCTCCGCTTTTTCTTTGGAGAGGCCGGAAATAAACCCGCCTAACATGTCTTTAAACCCGGAGAGTGCTTCCGCCGGGGCGCCGGTTGCCGACGCTGTCGCGTCGATCAGTTTGTCGACGTCGGCAGGCGTCACGCTTTCTTGGCGGCAGAGCACAATTAAATCCGAAGCATCGGTGATTTGAGCTTGGTTCCAGGCTTTGGGACGTAATTTTTGGCGAAGTTCAGCGTCCCGGATGAAAAGGAATTTCCACGGCTGCATGCCAAACGATGACGCCGAGAGGCGAAGGACTTCCTTCAAAAAGGAAACTTGGTCGTCCGAGAGTTTCTTGTTCGCGTCGAATTCCTTGGTGGCGTAGCGCCAGTTGAGGTTTTTTAAAATTTCTTGTGTATCAGCCATCGTAAATCTCCTTAAGTAATCGTTGCAATGACGGTGCACATCCTGGGAACCCATGCTTTCGTGTGGACCCACAGGATGTGCATCGCATCGAATTAGGCGGCGGCCTTCTCTTTGACGTTGAGTTTGAGCATCTCGCCGATGCCGAAGGCGCCATAGATTCCCTCGGATGTTAGCTGATGAAGATCATTCATGGGCGTGAGGGCTTCCTTCATTCCCAATTTATCCACGACGGTTCTAAACGGCCGCTGACCCGCGGGGGTTTCAATCAGACCGAGGATGACATCGACGACGTCTTGGGGCTTCTGATCCGGATGTTGGGCGAGCATGTCTCCGAATCCTTTCATGAACTCCAAGGGTGCAAGGGCGTCCCGGCCCAGGCTCTTAATTCGTTTTCGGTCCGAAGGCTGCGCGAGCTTGTCGAAAATATCGGTCGCAAATCCGCCGGGCTCCACAACCGCGACATCAATGCCGGCGGCCGATTGTTCGAGACGGAGGGCCTCGGAAAGTCCTTCAAGGGCGTACTTGCTGGGGCCGTAGGGTCCCATGAACGGAAGCATCATCTTCCCGATGATCGACGAGATGTTGATGATGAGACCGGATCCCTGCTCCCGCAGCGTCGGAAGCGCCGCGCGGTTAACGCGCACCACGCCAAAAACGTTGAGGTTGAAGGTCTTATGCCAGTCCTCGGCAGTGAACCCTTCCTGTAGACCGACCGAAGCCGCCCCGGCGTTGTTGATGACAACATCCAGACCGCCCATCGCTTCAACCGCCTTCGCGACACCGGC
>JBFIEP010000141.1:0-6424 GCA_041603335.1 Elusimicrobiota bacterium
ATCTCCTTCTTTCGTAATCGCAATACGGAACACCCTCCTGTCTTCGGGGTCGGGTGTGCGTTCTACGAGTCCGCGTTTTTCCAAGGTGTCCACGATTCCCGTGATGTTGGCTTGTGTCACCGCGAGTTCCCGACTGATTTCGGTCATTGTCATAGCGGTCTCCCCGCTATCCAGCATGATCATAACGGCGAGGGCGGGGGGGGTGAGATCGAATTTGCGGAGATGTTTCTTGAGAACCCGCCAGAGCATATCGCTTGTTCGGATGACGCCGAGGTGGACAGCAACGGTTTTGGGTTCAAAAGCAGGGTATTTTTTGGAGATATACTCGAAGCGTTTGCGGTAATGCTCCTGTAGGTGCTCGCGCTCGGGAATACTCATGACGATATTCTAATGCTTAATGCCTAAACTATCAATCAATAAACCTTCAACTTGTAGGCCCAGACGGGAATAGGTCGAAAAATTCGGCAATTTTAGGCCCTCCGGCTCATACATGGGGGCTCGCTTGCTAATACACTCCTTTAATAGGAGGAGTACCCGATGACCCTACACCGCTTCCGATCCATTATTTCCATTTTTCTTGCTGGCGCGTTGATCGCACTTTCGCCAGGGTGGGGCGCCTATGAGGCGTTTGCCCGAACGATAGGCGTGGCATCGGTGAATACGACCGGTGCTCCTACGGTTTCGGTCGGCGGTATTCATACTCTCGGGGTGAGCGGTCCCGGGGCGAGTATTTCCCGGATTTCAGCGGCTTCCTTAGAGGGGTCTCTTACTACGCTTTCTCCTATCACCCAATTTGGATCCTTGGATGCGACGGTGTCTCCTGCCGCTGCCCGCATTTCCCAACAGGTTGTAGAAACGTCTGTTGCCGCTCCTCTTTCCGTACCCCAGGTTTCACGTGGTCCTTCGATTATTTCGAAGATTGCTCCCCAAGCGAATGTTGTTGGAACTGTCGAGTTGAAGCATTCGGCTGACACGCGAGCACCTCCGGTAAACAAAAAGAAGACTCCTCTTCTTGCCCGTTTAAATCTTGCTCTCCCGAATTTCTCCTCCATGGGTCGCGTCAATGCAAAGGCTGCGGCCCATTCCGATTTTAATGCCCGTATCGGCCGTACGATGGTCGGCGGCGGTGCGGTTGCGGTTAACGCGGCCGATGAAAAAGGAAGCCGGAAAAATTCCTTGTCCCGCTCGGATGATATGCCTGACCAGGGAAATACCGATGAATCCGGCAATCCCGACAGCATCGACGATTTAGATGATCTTGGAAACCCGCGCCGGCGCGGCGGTGAAGGCGGACCGGATGATGCCTCAGACCCCGATTCAAATGACCGCGGCGGAGACGGCGGCTACATTGGCGGATTCCCCTTATTTAAGAAGTGGCTTGCCGGTAAGAAATTCTGGGCGGTTGCTCCTCCGGTTCTTTTCGCCGCGACCACGTTCATGGCGGGCGGGTTTATCGACGGCGGTCTCGCCTCGAAACTCGTTTTTGTTCCGTTGTATCTCGGACTCATGATCCCCGCTTTCATCCTGCATGAGATGGGCCATGCCTGGGCCGCGAAAAAACTCGGAGATCCGGGCCCTGCGCTGCAGGGGCGTCTTAGCTTTCACCCGAAAAACTTAGCGAAGCACATTGATCCGATTTGGACGCTCGCCGTTCCTATCGGTCTGTTCCTATCCACCGGCCTTCTCTTTGGCGGCGCACGTCCGATCGAAACGAATGCGGATCGATTCGCCCGGCCTGATCGCGACAGCGCGCTCGTGGCGCTCGCGGGACCTGCCGTCAATTTCGCCCTTGCCGCTTTGGGCGGTATTGCGTTTGCCGCGGCGACGGCGCTAGGGGCTCCTGCCCTTATCGGGACGTTGGCCGCGTCGTTTGTGTTTTTTAACGTTCTTCTAGGCGTCTTTAATCTGATCCCGGTGGCACCGTTGGACGGCCACCACATTACACGGTGGTTCTTGTCCGATGTTCTCGGCCGTCCTGATTGGGGCGCGAAAGCGGCTGCATTGCCGGCCATTCAGTATGCGATGTTGATCGGAGCGTTTCTCGGAATCAACGTACTGTTTCCGGGGGCGATCATCGGCGCGCTGCAAACCGTAACGAGCTGGTTTCTCGGTGTCCCGCTGATGGCGCTGGGTGCCTTGGGCCTGGGCGGCATGGTGGGTATGGTGCGCCGTTCCGATAAGACGACCGAACCCAACTCCATGGAGGCGGGGACACCGCAGCAGGTAGACCGCTCGGAAACGCCGGCCGCTAAAACGTACATCGTTCAATTTGACGGTGCGCAGCAGCAGATTCAAAATGACTCCCACCTTGGTGCTGTCGATATTAACGCTAAGGGCGGGATGGGGCTTTTCCGGGCTGCCGCCCAGGGAATGTCCGCTGAATTAATGGGCATGGGTTTTACCGCCCAGTCGCTTGACCGTTTCAGTGCAACCCCGATTGCGACCTATCGCAGAATTAACGCTGCGACGCTTCAGGTTGCCGAAAACCGGGCGACGGAATTTAAATCGGCGATGGAAGCACGCGGGTATCGCGTCTTCGAGAACGAAGAACGGAACATTATCACGCCGATCGAAGATGATCCTTCCATACAGATTCCCGAGTCGGACCAAAACCTTTTTGGTAAAACGACCATCGACGAAACGATGAAGTTGTCCACCATCGATAAGGTGCATGAGGTGGCCCGCAAGCGCTGGGGATCTCCGAATGCGGCGGGATTCCGGGCGAAGATGCTTTCGGTGATTCTCGGCATTTTCGGTGCCGCGATCCCGCAGCCGCTTATCGGCGTAATTGATACCGGAGTCGAGCCGACTCATAAATCGATTGCAGCCGGCCTGAAGGCGCATAAAGATGTTAAGCCCGGCGGCGATGGCGTTGATTTTAACGGCCACGGAACGTGGACGCATGGGACGGTTAACAATTACGCGCCATGGCTGAAAAAGTCGATGACGCATTACAAGGTTTTCTCGGACCGGGGCGCTACGCTTGACGACGTTTTGAAGGCGCTTACGATGTCGGCTAATGACGGCAATCTGGTTGTTTCCAACTCATGGGGTTCCAATGACGGCAATCCCGAAAGCCCTGATTCCCAGCTTGTTAAGAAGATGGCCGAGGAAGGTCATATCATGGTCTTTGCGGCCGGCAACAATGGGTATTCCGGTCAGAATACGATCGGTTCCCCGGCGATTACGGTTTATAAGACAGCCAACGGAACACCCCGTGTGATCGCCGTGGCAGCGACCGACTCTAAAAAGAAGGTTACCCGCTTCTCGTCAAAGGGGCCTGGAAGCAGCATTACCCGTAAGGGAGGCAAGTGGGAGAATTATCCGCGCCGCCCCGACATTGCCGAGCAGGGAAATGATACCGAGGGTCCGTGGCCTTCATTCAAAAATCCCACCCGTACCGATCCCAAATACGGCCCCGTTCGGGCGATTTCAGGGACGTCAATGTCGACTCCCAAGGTCGCCGGAATTATTGCGCACCTTGCCCAGCTATTTGGAGTCACCAAGGTCGGGGAGGAGCTCGACCGGATCGCTTGGGCCGTGATGAATACCGTTGATACCAGCACTGGTCAAGAGGATTGGGCTGTTGGGGATGGCTTTGCCGTCGCTCAAGCGGCCTATGAGAAGCTTTCTGCGGCAGGAATGCAGGCGATTAGGCCCAATTGGATTGTTCGATTAGCTATATGGGCATTGGATAAAGCTCCCGTTCAATTGGGCCCCCCGAACCCGCGCCCGGAGGCGCCCGCGCGCCCCTTATAATCTAGGCCCTTTGGGCCAATTGGAGTAGGGCCTACGGGCCTGGTGTGAATTCGGCCCGAGCCCTACACTCAATCAAGAAGATGGAAACGCTGATTAAAACAAAGATCCTGGTTGTCGATGATGACGACCACTTCCGGGAAACCCTGAAAGACGCGATGGAGCTCAAGAATGTGTCTGTAACGGGCGCTATGACCGCTACGGAGGCCTTTTCGAGCCTTTCTACGACGGGACCCTCCGTAATCCTGTTGGATGTTCAGCTCCCCGATACCAACGGCGTGGAACTTTGCCGCCGAATTCGGTCCGATAACCGGTTTAGAGGCGTTCCGATCGTGCTGCTTTCGGGTAAATTTACCGAGCCGGCGGACCGTGCCGAGGGCCTTTTAGCCGGAGCGGATGCCTATCTATCGAAGCCGATTGGCCTTGACTGTCTTTGGGATGAGATCCGTTATCTTCTTGACAGGCCTTCCTGAAGCCTGCTACCCTATTATTGTCGTCGTCGGAACGTCGTTTCCGCAGCAAATTCCCTCACTCTAAATCACGCAGGAGAAACCCCCGATGGCTGAAATTCAGCTTACGGATGACAACTTCGAGAAAGAAGTCCTTCAATCCGCAGAACCAGTTTTAGTTGATTTTTGGGCGCCATGGTGCGGCCCGTGCCGCATGTTGACCCCGATCGTGGAAGAGCTCGCCACTGAATACAGCGGCAAGGCGAAGATTGCCAAGCTCAACACGGATGATAGTCCTAACGCCGCGACGCGCTTCAATATTTCGGCGATCCCTACGATGCTATTTTTTAAAGGCGGTAAGGTTGAGCAGCAATTGGTTGGCGTTCACTCAAAAGCGGATATCAAGAAGACTCTCGACGAATTGGTCGGCGCCTAAGCCGTTTGCCGCCGTGCTCCTGCTCGCCGCATTTGCGGCGTCAGGATGCGGCGTCAAACAGGGTCCGACTTTTTCTACAGCCCCAGGCTTCACGCTTAAGGATCTTTCCGGTAAGACGGTTCGACTCGCTGATTTTAAGGGAAAGGTTGTTCTCCTCGATTTTTGGGCGACTTACTGTATCCCGTGCCTCGATGCGATCCCCGAATTCCAAAAACTCTATGAGTCGCACAAAAAGGAAGGGTTTGAGGTTGTTGGAATCAGTATCGACTCATTCACAGACAATGTTCCGGCGTTTGTGAAAGAACAAGGAGTCGGGTATACGGTTGTTTTAGACCCCGAGGCAAAGGCGCAGGATGCTTATGCGATTCGGGGCTTGCCGGAAACGTTTTTGGTTGGACGAGATGGAAAGGTTTTGGAACATTGGATTGGATATGATGCCGAGCTCGAAACAGAAATCAAAAAAGCAGTCGAAACCGCACTCCGCGCCTCCTAGCGCAGCGGCTATGAAGGATTCCCGCAAGACATTTTATATCGTGGACGCCCATGCCTATTTGTTCCGCGCGTATCATGCTCTGCCGCCGCTGACGACTAAGGCCGGCGAACACGTGGGAGCTCTATTCGGATTTGCACGGATGCTGTTGTCTTTGCAGGCCTCGAAGAAACCGGACTATATTGCGGTGTGCTTTGACTCTAAGGAAAAGACTTTTAGGCATGAACAGTTCGAAGACTATAAGGCAAACCGTCCGGATGTCGATGCTGATCTTATTTCCCAGTTAGAACTCGCGGAAGAATTGGTGAAAGCACTCGGGCTTCCGACCGCGATTGCCCCTGGGTATGAAGCAGACGATTTGTTGGCGACGCTCGCGCGCAAGGGCGTGAAGCAGGGTTTCCGGGTCATCCTTGTGACAGGTGATAAAGACGCGTTTCAGCTTGTCGATGATGACATCCAGGTTTGGAATGAAGCGAAGCAAAAACTTTTTGACGCCGATGCGGTATTTGAAAAAATGCAGGTTAGACCCGACCAGATTGTTGATTACCTGACGATTGTGGGGGATAGTTCCGATAACGTCCCCGGTGTTCGTGGAATTGGGGCGAAGGGTGCCGCGAAGCTGCTTGGCGAGTTTGGAACGCTTGAGAAAATCATTAAGGCCGCGCATAAGGGGCATTCTTCAATAAAGCCTAAGGCTACACAGTCCCTCATTGACAGTGAGAAGTCCGCCGCAGAAAGTCGCGACCTCGTGACGCTCCATGAAAGTGCGCCCATGGAATTGAATCCTGAAGATTGTGTGTTTAAGATCGAGGACCCAAAGAAGAGTGAAGAGTTCTTAACCCGGTTTGAATTCCATCGTCTGCGTAAGAAGCTGCATGGCGGTGCAGATGAGCCGTCCGCTCCATCTTCCGCTCAATCCCATTCTGCTCCGGCTGCCTCTGCTCCGGTCGATGACGAGCCCGCAGGTGTTACGGTTTCCTTTAAGAAGACCGATGCAAAGACCGTTATCGAGGCCGCTCTTAAGGCGAGCCGAATTACGATCTCTGTCGAAGCACCGGTACAGGCTGATCTTCTTAGTGCAGGTAATCCTATCGTCGCCATTGCACTGGCTGACGGGCGCACTGCAGCATTTTTCGACGAGACGTATTCCAAGCACGCGAAATCGATAGAGAAGCTGTTTAAATCCGAGCGGCCTCTAAAGGATGGGTTTGATTTGAAAAGCGCGCGCCGTCATCTATTGAATGCCGGGGTTGCGTTTGAAGGGCTTGGTGACGACGCCTATCTTATGGAATA
>JBFIEP010000142.1:0-6301 GCA_041603335.1 Elusimicrobiota bacterium
AGCCGCTCAAGAAACTCTCCAGCATCGCCCGCGACCCCCTCCGGAAAACCGTCGGCTAAGAGAATCTTCGCCTTCCCTAATAAATACAGCGCACCCTTGCTGTTATTATTTGAATCGTGATGCAGCGCGACAGCAGCCTGAATCAATCCCTGAAGGCGTTTTTTTTGAACCCCCTCAGAGGCATGCCACACCGCCTCCCATTCTTCGTGGGCGTCGAAAAAACGCTCTGCGTTGAATAATTTCACACCTCCGGCTACACTTGGAAGAGTCATCGTTTGCTAGAATCCTAACACTTCCTCAGACGTGCGGAGAAACCCTATGAGCGGAAACCAAAGCGAGATTCGCGATCAGAAATATAAGAGCATTACCCTCGCGAACTATGAGTCTATCCCGCAGGTTCAAAAACTCCCCGAACGGACCCGGAAGGACATTCGGGTCGTAGGCAGCGTTCTCCCCTTTAAGTCCAATATCTATTGCGTAAACCGGCTGATCGATTGGGATAATATTCCCAACGACCCGATCTACGTCCTAACCTTTCCCAACCGGGAAATGCTGGAACCGGACCACTTTGAACAGATGGAAAAGCTCATTGACGCGGGTGCCTCACCCAAGGAGATTAAGGAGAAGGCCGACGAAATCCGCCTGCATCTGAATCCCCACCCCGCCGGACAATTGCAGCACAACCTGCCCGTCCATCATGAAGAGAAACTCGACGGCATGCAGCATAAATACCGCGAGACAATCCTGTTTTTCCCGACCCAAGGACAAACCTGCCACGCGTACTGCACGTTTTGCTTCCGCTGGGCACAATTTGTCGGGATGGAGGGCCTTAAGTTCGCGACACAGGAAGCCGAGAAACTCGGGGAATACCTTAAGGAACATCCCTACACGACCGACGTGTTGTTTACGGGCGGCGATCCGATGATTATGAAGACACGCTTCTTCAAAGCGTATGTCGAGGAACTCCTCAAGATCCCAAGCCTGCAGACCATCCGCATCGGAACGAAGGCGCTTCAATACTGGCCTCAGCGTTTCGTAACCGATGACGATGCCCAGGAACTGCTTGATCTGTTTAAAAAGATCGCTGATTCCGGAAAACACCTTTCGATCATGTCGCACTTTAATCACCATATAGAACTCTCGACTCCGGAAGTCGCCATAGCGATCGGGAAAATTCGGGAGACCGGCGCCCAAATTCGGTGCCAATCCCCAATCATGAAAGGCATCAACGATTCCGCGAAGGTCTGGTCCACGATGTGGAAGAAGCAGGTCAATATGGGGATGATCCCCTATTACATGTTCGTCGCACGCGACACAGGGGCTCAACGCTTCTTTGAAGTGCCCCTCGTCCGCTCATGGGAAATTTTCAAGGATGCCTACAAACAGGTCTCGGGACTGGCCCGCACCGTACGCGGCCCGTCGATGTCCGCTTCCCCCGGGAAGGTTCAAGTTGCCGGCGTCGCCGAGATAAAAGGGGAAAAAGTGTTTGTTCTCAACTTCTACCAAGCGCGCAACCCGGATTGGGTCGGGCGCCCCTTCTTCGCCAAATATGACGAGAAGGCCTCATGGCTCGACGATCTGAAACCGGCCTTCGGCGAAGAGAAATTCTTCTATGACGACGAACTCGCTAAGATGTATGAAGAAGACCATGGCTGGATGATACAAGACGAAGGCAAAGCCGATCCTACCATCGCCGCAGAGATACTTGCCGCGTGAGCGAAACCGTTATCAAAGAAAAAGCCGTCAAAAGCAACCGACCCGATCCCGAGCGGATTCCCCACCGCGGGCCGGTTTTTCATTTCTTCTGGCCCTTCACTCGCTGGGTAACGATCAACTTTTTCGCGTTCATCTCGATGTGTTTTTTCGAGATCTTCAACAGGACCATCATCATCGGCCGGGAGAACGTCCCGGAAGATCCGAACACGGTTCTTCTTCCTAATCATCAATCCATGATCGACGGGTTTCTCGTCGGCTACGCGGTCTTCTTTCCCAAAACCCTCATCAAACCCATGCTACTGCCGTGGCTGCCCGCCGCCCACGAGAATTTTTTCGGAAATCCAATCGCCGCGTGGTTTGCCGATAATTGGAAGTGCATCCCGGTAAAGAAAGGCCGCAAGGACTTCTCCGCCATGAAGCGCATGCAGTCTTGTCTTAAAAACGGCATTATGATCGTTTTTCCCGAGGGAACCCGTTCACGCGATGGCGGCCTGCTCGAACCCCGGTCCGGAATCGGCTACGTGATGCTTAAGAATAAATCAAAAGCGATCCCGGTCTGCATGGACGGCATGGACCGCACCCTGCCCGTCGGACACTTTTGGTCGCGGGTCTTTAATACGATCTATTTGTATTACATGCCTCAAGCGGATCTTAGCGAGTTTGAGGGAAAGCCGGCTGATAGAGAAACGGCAGACCTCGCCATCAAGAAGGCGTTTGGAGATGTTGCCCGTATGAAGGTGGTACTCACCCGCTACCGCCGCTACAGACGTCACCTGCTGAGCAAGCTTCCCTTTATCTTCAGCCTGTACGCGCCGTAACTACTTGCCGGCCCGGCTTGCGGCTTTCTGAGCCCGCCACGCGTCCATCGCTTCCTGCCCCATTTGCAGCCGGCCCGCTTCCTGTTCGTCTTGGAAGGATTTTAGGTCCGTAAAGAGAACAGCGAAGTAATCCTTCATCTTCTGCGCCTGCTGCGCTTCGAAGGATTTGATGATGTTGCTCTGGAGGCGTTCAAAATCAGAAATTGTCTGCCCGTGAAAAGCGACCTCAAGAGAATCGAGAGATTCAAATAGGTTAAGACGCTGCCGCGCAATTCGAATTTCAAAACTCTTGCGGTCATCGTACATCTGGGACCAAAATTTCGCCCACGCCCCGGTCATTCCCCGGCCCCACTTGTCCTGGTTCTTGTGGGATTTCTTCGCCTTGGCAAGGCGCTGCTGCAGATAGGCCTCAATACTCTCTTTATCGGAACCGACTACTATTTCGGGAGCCCTTTCCTCTTCCTCTTCTTCTTCCTCTTCTTGGCGCTTCTTCTTGCGCTTTGACTTCTTTGTTTTCTTGACCTTTTTTTCCTTGCGAGGCCGCACGTCATCGGATTGAGAAGCGCCCCGATAACCGCCTACCCTGCCGCCTCGCTGAGCGAATGCCAGCTCGGGACAAAGAAAAGCGAAAAGTAATGCAAAGACGAAGATGTTTTTGCGGCTCATGGTGTTTTACCCCTAATCCGGTTTCGGATAAAGTTATACATCGGGAACGGCTTTTTCGCAATGTCGGGGATGTTACACAAATCGACGCAGCATTTCGTCATCGGGAAAGTGCTCTAATCCGCCCCGAGCGGCCTTACGAGCCCCTTTAAGGTCCTCGAGCTCGGCCCGGCCCAGCACCAAATTGTGATAAAGAGCGGCTTCTTCGGGGAAATCCTGAAGCCCTTCCTCACAAATCCGCAGACATCCCTCAATACGCCCTGAACGGCGATAGACCCGTGCCAGATGCCCCAAAGCAAATCCCGCCCGGCCCGGCTCTACAACCAGGCGCGCGCAAACAGCCTCCGCGTCTCCGTACATCTCAAATTCAATCAGGGAAGAGATGAGTTCCGCTTCAAGTTCGGGGCATCGATCACGTTCGGCTAATCGCCGTAAAAGCGCCGCGAAATGCCGGCAGGGCGTCCATGCATCTTCGCCGTCATCGAGCGTTAATCGGACCCATCGCCTGAAGTCCTCGAGGGCCAAGGGTGCATCGTCAGGAAAGACAACCTGACGCCCATCAAATCCAACACGGGACGCTTCCAACTTCCCGAAACGGCCGCGCAGACCGTCGGGCATTCGGTAAGGACCGTCGGGGAATTCATAAAGATGCGGTCCCTCTTCGGGAATCTCACCCTGCGCGAGAGCCTGCAATTCTCCCCATTCAAGTCCCGCGACTTCCTTACCGGGAGGGTCCAGCCGTACGCCCGCGATACGCGGGATCGCCGCCAGCAGCCTGTAGACACTTCCCGGCTCCTGACTTACCCACCGCAGGCACTCATCGGACTCGATTGTTTCGGCGTAGCGCGCCGCGGCTTCCGGCGTTGAAAACAACGGAACCCAAATTCCGCCAAGATCCGAATCGGCTTCCGCCCATAGATTTAATTCAGAAGCATCGAGGGAGCCATTCTGCTTGGTCCCACTCCCTTTCTCTTCCGCGTGCAGCAAATAGGTCGGCGACGCCAACAATGCCTCATACATTGACTGACGCGAAGCGAGAGGGTCTTCCGCTGCCGAGCGAACGGTGTCTTCCAAGTGAGCGGACATTCCATTATTTAGGCATTTTTGGGAGGCTGAAGCCTCATCACTCACCCTGCCTTCTTAACCCCGACACCCAATCAAACCACCACCCCTAGGGCCCAAAAGCGAATAGGCCCCATCCCTGTGAAATCAGGGCCCATGCGACTCAACAAATATGTAAAGGTTTCTGACATTATTTGAAGGTAATGCGCCGAGCGATCTCAATTATTGTTACTGCCGCACTCCTGGCACTCTCCCCGGGCCCTATGGCAACCCGTGCCATGGCATCAGTCATTAATGGTTCTGCGTCACGCGGAGCGACCTCGGGTAGAATTGCCGGCCCAGCCCAAGGAAATGCCTTGGCGCTCACCTTATCTGTCCCGGGATCCTTAACCGCTCCGACGATGGGAAGCTCGGCTCTCCCCACGCTCGCCCCCGCGGCGTTTGAAACACCCGCTGCGATTTCCGTCAAGTCCATCATTACAACTCCTATCACCCGGACCCCCAAACTTCCTGCATTACAAACAACGGAAAGCAAGACGACCGTTCGTTCCCAAAAACTTGCTCCCCGCGCCCAAACGCGAAAGGCTGTCACGACCCTCACACAAAGCGCCGCTCCTGAAATCGAAGCCATCGCTTCTGAAGACACCGGAGACGCCTCGGCCCACGCTTCCGGCGGTAAATTACAGGTCCTGCTTTCGGGGGCTTTAAAGCAGCGCCGGACGCAGTCGGATTTGGTCTCCACGGTTTCCCGCTTCTCCTCTAATAAGGGAAGGAAACACGCAAACGCGGTTTTGAATCGCTTTCTTCCGTCGCAAAATACCGTTTCCAATGCGAATGAGGTTCCAGCCGCTCTAAATGGCGCCGATGCCTCCAAGGCGGCACCGCCCAAGTCCGCGCTCCGTCGCATGCTGGCGACCGTCACGGGCCGTTTCTCCAAGACGCTGACCGTCGCTGTCTTTTCCATGTTCCTAGCCTTCTCACCCGGCTGGCTTTCCGCCCAAACCGCGCAAGCCGGGGAACCGGTAAAGCCGCCCGCCGCAGCCGCCGGAACTATTGATCAGAGCTCCCCGGCCGCCCTTCCCGCCGTCGCCGCACAGGACCCTGTCGCGATCGCCGCACAAAAAGTCACCGTTGAAACGACCGTCGTTCAAAAAAGCGATTTAACCATAGGCGAAACCGTCGAACTGAAAATCACGATCAAAAACGGTTCCGATAGAACGATGTCCCTCTCATCGGTACACCAAGCCCTAGAAGAGTCCATTCCGTTCACCCTTGAAATCGCAAAGAGTGAAAAAGCCGCTCTCGAAGCTCTCGAACTCGCTCCAAACGCTGAACAGACATTCACTTTCAAAATCACCGCCTTTGATGACGGCGTTCTCAAAATCGAAGAAGCGGTCATCCGTGTTCCGGCTTCCGACCCGGAAAAAGACGACATCGAGATTAAGATTCCAACCACCGAGATCAAGGTCAACTCGGTCCTTCCGACGGATTGGAAAAAGAAAGGCTGGAAAGATATTGTCGACCTGCAGCGCGGTGAAAGCGCGTCGCTCTTATGGCTCTTGGCTCTTCCTTTAGGCGTCTTGTTCCTCATTGGAGCTGAACGCCTGATTGCGGCCCGGCGCCGCACGAACAAAGCCGATCGCTTCTACACGCCGATTCTCACCGAGGTCCGCGCGGTACACGACGCTCTTAACACAGGCAAGGATTCTCTTTCACGCGCCGACTTCTTTGACACCGCCACTGAAGCGATCGTCCGCCTCATGACCGACACCGCCGGCCTGCCAAAGGTGGAGCGCGACGCCGCGACGCTCGCTAAAGATCTCATCGACGCCTCCCAATATCCGGATAAGAAGATCAGCTATTCCTCCGAGCAGATCTCGCTCGCGATCGATCTTGCAAAGATCGCCGAGAAAGCACGCTTTGACGGAGTGACCGACACTCCAGAAACCCGCCGTCGTCTGCTGGCAGGGATCGACGCGCTTCTGGAAAGCCTTGAAGGAGAATCGCAGACCAAAGGCGACAAACGCTCCTCTGCCGGCTGG
>JBFIEP010000143.1:0-6275 GCA_041603335.1 Elusimicrobiota bacterium
GATGCCGATGCCTTCGCGGGAGCGGTGCGCGAGGCGCGTTCCAAGGTCCGGCCTTGCGTCGATTGTTTCGATTTCACCGAGGGAGAGCGCTGCAGGCTTTGCATCGATCCGGCCCGGGATAGTGAGGTGTTGTGCGTCGTTGAGCAGCCGACAGACCTCGCCGCACTCGAGCGTTCCCAGGCGTTTCGAGGTATTTATCACGTTCTGCACGGTCGTCTTTCTCCGCTTCATGGAATTGGGCCGGAGGGAATTCGTGTAGCGGAGTTGATGGCCCGCTTGGAACGTCCGGGCAGCAAATTTAAAGAAGTGGTTTTGGCGACCGACCCCGATACCGAGGGAGAAGCAACTGCGCTCTATCTTGCCAAGCGCATCGGGGCGATGGGTTTACGGGTTACACGCATCGCTCAAGGAGTTCCCATGGGGGGGCACCTCGACTATCTGGACGAGCAAACGCTTTCATGCGCGCTCAAAGGCCGCCGCGAATTTTCCGCACTTGGCGAGCCCGTGCCCGCAGAGGAATTATGAGATACGAAAATATTCTTGAGACAATTGGGAATACGCCGCTTGTGCGGCTTAATAAGTTAGCAGAAGGACTAAAACCGAAGATCTATGTGAAGGTCGAGTACTTTAATCCGGGCGGTTCGGTCAAAGATCGTATTGCTGTTTCAATGATTGATGATGCCGAAAAGCGGGGCAAGCTTAAGCCGGGAGGTGTTATCATCGAGGGAACTTCGGGAAATACGGGAATCGGTTTAGCGCTTGTCGCTGCTCAGCGCGGCTATAAATTAATATTCACGATTACCGACAAACAGTCCCGCGAGAAGATCAACTTTTTGAAAGCTCTTGGCGCCGAAGTTATTGTTTGCCCGACCGCGGTTGAGCCGGAGGACCCCCGCAGTTATTATTCGATTGCTAAAAAACTGGCCAAGGAAATTCCGAACGCCTACTACCCAAACCAATACGACAATCCTGCGAACCCGAAGACGCATTATGAGACGACAGGTCCGGAAATTTGGAGAGATACCGAAGGTGAGGTCACGCACTTCGTTGCAGGTATGGGCACCGGGGGAACTATTACCGGTACCGCTCAGTTTTTGAAGGAGAAGAATAAAAAAATCAAAATCATCGGCGCTGATCCGATTGGATCGTTGTACTACGAGAAAATCAAATACAACCGGATCGGAAAGGCCGAGCCTTATGTCGTTGAAGGGATTGGGGAAGATATTTTCCCGTCCACGATGGACTGCGATATCGTTGATGAGTGTTTCCAGGTGACGGATAAAGATTCCTTCCTGATGACGCGGAGAATGGCCCGTGTTGAGGGCTTGTTCTGCGGCGGTTCGTGCGGATCGGCCGTTTGGGCCGGACTGGAATACGCGAAGAAGCTTAAGAAATCCGATTACATGGTAATCTTGCTCCCTGATACGGGCATGCGCTATCTCTCGAAGATTTACAACGAAGAGTGGATGAAGGAAAATCAATATGTAGAGGAAACCATCCGCCTTAAGGTTGGGCAGGTCATGCGGATGAAAAAGAGCGGTAAGTCGAAGCTCGTCCATGCAGCGCCGAAGGATTCGTTGATGACGGCTCTAAAAAAAATGCGCGACCAGGATATTTCCCAATTGCCGGTTTTTGAAAAGAATAAGCTTGCCGGAGCGGTTTTTGAAGATGATGTCATGGGCTATCTGCTTAGCGGTAAAGACTTAAAGAAGCGGATCGTCCGCGAGGCGATGCAGGCACCGATGCCGGTCGTCGGTACCGAGTCAAGGGTTGATCAGGTGATGCAGATGATTACCGACGGCCAATCCGCAGTCATGGTCCAGATGGGTAAGGGCAAGTACGGCATTATCACCAAATACGACATCCTCAACGCCGTCAGCCGGATGGCCGAAAATGTTAATTAGGTGGGGTCGTTCGTTGAGTTATTGAAGTTATTCAAATAACTGAAGTTGTTAGGGATAATCCTTCATGGAAAACCCCCCATCCCTGACCAGGGGCGGGGGGTTTCTTATTGGAGGCTGGGGGGGCAGGAGTAAAGGGTTTAGGCTGCGAAAATAGCGTTACTCATCGAAGTATTAAAATTATTCAAGCTCAAGAATCTGTCGCTGAGACTCTGGCTTATCTAACAATCGGCAAACATTCGATATTGTGCAACCGAGGAATTGTGCAATTTCGGGTGACTTATGACCGGCTAAGACTGCTTCTAGCGCAAATATCCTTTTGGCTTCGACGATTTTTCTTCGACGAGATCCTGATGCTATCAGCTTTGAGGGGATGTGTGTTTTTGCAGCAACAGTTGAGGCGATAGTTTCGATTGTTTCCGTTTCGTGTGAGACGCTTCTCTGTAGAAAAACTAATTTCTCACTCAGGGGTACTATTGAGTCGTGATTCGTGATGGTCTCGGGATCGGTTTCATTCATGAGGAGGCGATATCTTTCTAGCGCAGATTTTTTTTCGTCGGAAAAAAACGAGAGGCCATAATTGACGTCGGCGACCGGATCTGCGCTTAACCCGAGATAATCTCGATGGCTCGTCCACGGCCAATCTCCTATTTTTGATTCAAGTCCCGCTCGTAGTGGATTTTGATGAATGTAACGAATGATATTTTTGAAATAAGTGTCGTCCATGCAGAGCATCGGTTTGTAGCGGCCCTGGAAAAGATGGCCTGAGCGTTCATTCTGATTATTGAAATAGATTGCGTATCGAGTGAGGATGCGTTGCATAATTTTGAATAGTTCGGTGGAAAGTACGCGGATTAAGAAATGGAGATGATTCGGCATTAATGCAAATGCCAAAAGCTTCGCGTTTTCTTGACGGTGAACTAGCGCGGTGAATTCAAGCATCGTTTCGTAATCGGCGGCATTGTTAAATATTTTGCGTTTATCAACACCACGAGCGGTAATATGGTACACCGCGCCAGGAAAATGTATTCGTTGAGATCGGGGCATGCTCTTTAGTACGAATGAAACGTGAATTAGTTCCTCAAGATAGTTCAATAATTTCAGTTACTTGAATAACTTCAGTAACTCAATGAACGACCCCGAGTCTAAAATCTGCTTTTTGGAAGTATTTTTCTTGGGCTGACGGGGCCTTTGGATCCGCGTATCTCATAGTGGACGTGGGGGCCTGTCGAGCGTCCTGTTGATCCGAGTAGGGCGATGACGTGCCCTCGTTTCACTTTTTGTCCGACTTTTACCTTGAGCTTTTTGTTGTGGGCGTAGAGGGTTGTTGTTTTTTGATCATGTTGAAGAATAACGACATTGCCGTACCCGGTTAGTTTGTCGCCCGCATAAACGACCTCGCCGTCGGCAGATGCGTATATAGGGGTGCTCATTTTTGCGGCAATGTCGAGACCGTCGTGTTTTTTTCCCCAGCGGGGGCCGAATTCCGAGCTAACGACGCCGGCCTTTAGGGGCCACATCCAGTCTCCTTTGTAGACGGGGACCGGAAAGGATTTTGCACTTCGTTTGGGTTTCCGGCCTTTCGGGATGTGGGAGGGCCTGGTCTTGATAAGGCCCCAATCGTAAAGGACTCCTGCAACATCGCGTTGGTCGAGGTTCCCTTTATCGTGGTATTTCTTAAACATTTTCGCGAGTCGGGAGTAGCGGTTCCATTCCCTTAGGTATTTACTTCCACCAGGGGTCGCCCGTACTACCTCCCGACCAATCACTTCAGCCGTTCGGCAGCCGAGGGACCCGAAAAAAAGAACAGAAAAAATAAGCAGGAGTTCCTTTGTCCGCATTCGCATATTTTAAATAGATTGTGACCTCTTCGCCATTGCGCGACTGGAGATGGCCAGCTATCTTTTGAGAGATGCTCTCTCCCGCCGAGGCCGAGCGATTCCTTGTCGCCTGTGTCGCTGCTATTGCAGTTGGCGCTTTGGCCGGGCTGGTGTTGGTGTGGATTAAGTTCCGGATGTTTCGAAGGGCCTTGGAAGCAGGCTCGCCGCGAGGGAAAAAGTCCTCTGCGGCACGGGAACCCTCTCTCTATGAACTAATTCGCCGGCAGCACGAGAGTCACCCGAAATCACCGCTTGAGCTGGACCGGTTTCCCTCCATTAAAGCACCCGGGAAAGAAGGTTTGACGTATGCTCCGGGATTGAGGGATGTGATGGCCCGGCGTGAGCCCAAGGAGCAGGATTGGAAGCGTGTCCGCAGGGTTGTTCGCCAAGTTTGCCTCGGGGAATTGACGCATTGGAAGAGTGTCGAGCGCGAGCTTGTGGGGCTTCCTGCCGCCGCCTCTGCCGATGCGCTGCTGGAGCACACGACTTGGGAAGAGGCGACCGAGTCTGTCAGAAAGGTTTTTCTGGATGTCGCGCGGCGCAGTACTGATTACGAAGCGGTGAAGTGGGGGATCGTGGTCGGCGGCCTGCGCGCCACACGAAATCAGCTCGATGATCTTCTTCTTTTGGCCCACCACCCGGAGTTTACCCCGTACTGCGTTTGGTTGATTCAAAATGCTTCAGAAGATGCGCCGCAATTTAAACGCGCCCTTGTGAAGCTATTGGCGGAGTCTACGCAGTGGGGCGTTGTCACGCTTATCGATCAGCTGGTTGAAGACGAAGATCTTATGCGCGATCCCGATGTGCAGCGCAAGACTCTTATTTACGGGATGGAAAACTGTGATGGATTAGAGATGGAGGTGGCCTTTACGCTGGCGTGCGCCCTGGATTTGCGGCGTTTCTTCGGAGAGGCGCGCGGCGACGAGCGCGTGTATCGGCGCGTCATCGACCTGACGACCACGCTTGCCAATGATCCCCAGCCTCTCGGAGGCTTGGCCGATCTGCCGAACGGAGAGAAGGTGTATTCGGATTTTATGATGCTGCTTGATCGGCGTGAGCCCGATATCAACGCATTGTATGCGCTTGATTGTATGAAAACCTTTCTGGAGGGCCCCGCCGCCTCGTGGGAATTTCGGGATCAGCTTCTTGTTGAGTTAAATTCCAGATGGGAAAAATCATTCTCGATTGAGCGCGTTCGGGAAGGGTTTGATGATGAGGATCGCGGTTGGTTTTCATTTGAATTAACCCGGCGGTATCGGCTGAATGAGCTCCTTGGGGAGGTTCGCGGGCGCTTTAAAAAGACTCTTTCTCTCTCTTCGATTGCGACGCTGGCCGCGTTCGGGGAAAAAGAGGATCTTGAGCGGCTGATGCATTCTATCGGGCGCGTTGTCGATTTTGAGTGGCGGGCCCGTCATGCGATCGGAGACCCGACGCCGTGGGGCCCCCAGCATGAAAGGAGCGCGGAATACGCCGAAATCATGGAGTGCTTGGGCCGTCTGGGTACAGATGAGGCGGTCGAGGAGATTCAAACCGCGCTCTCCGACTATGAGGGAACCGTTCGATCCGCCGCTTTGCGGGCGACCGCCGAATTGCCGTCTTCGAGGCGAAGTCAATCGCTCCTGGATCTCGTGCGAGAGCGATTGTGTGATCCATGCGATGGGGCCGCCCTCGAGGCAGCCCTGACCGCCAAAATTTTTGGAGTCCGCCTCGACGCGGAGGAGTTCGGAGTGATCGTTTCGGCCCGAACCGATCCGGCTCCCGAGTTCCTCTCGGCCTTGCAGGCCCTGCGCGCTTAATCGTATTCTGGGTGTATCTCCCGTCGGTGAGGACCCAGGATATGAGCCCAGACCCCAAGACAGTCAAAGAACCTTATAAAGACCCTTACAGTAATTGCGGTCCATCGACGCGCGCGATCCATTCGGGGCAGTCTCCCGACCCTGCGACCGGCGCTATTATGACGCCCGTTTATCTGACGTCGACCTACGTACAGGATGCGCCGGATGTTCACAAAGGATTTGATTACGCCCGCACGGTTCATCCGACCCGGCTTGCTCTTGAGCGTAACCTTGCCGGGTTGGAAAACGGGGCATATGGTCTGTGCTTCGCGTCCGGCTCCGCTGCCGCGTCGGCGGTAATCCAGACGCTGAGTCAGGGTGATGAAGTTGTTAGCTGCAACGATTTGTATGGCGGGACCTACCGCATGTTTACGAAGGTGTATGAGCGATTCGGGATTTCGTTTACGTTCGTAAGCGCCTACGACCTTAAGGCTGTTGATGCTGCGATTACCGACAAGACAAAGCTCTTGTGGATTGAGACGCCGTCAAACCCGATGCTGCAGGTGTGCGATATCCGTGCGCTCTCCAAGCTCGCGAAAGAGCGCGGGTTGAAGCTGTGCGTCGACAACACCTTTGCAACGCCTTTTCTGCAGCAGCCGCTCGAGTTGGGTGCCGATCTTGTGGTCCATTCAACGACAAAGTATCTCGGGGGGCACTCC
>JBFIEP010000144.1:0-6265 GCA_041603335.1 Elusimicrobiota bacterium
CACTATCAACCTCGTTCTCCCATACCCAGGACATCCTTACCCCATCCACCTCCCGGACATCAGTAATCCCGACGTGGGAATAACTCTTGAGAAAGGGCGGCAGATTCGCAAGATCCTTACGCAAACGGTGTATTTTTTTCCGGAACCAATTCCGAATTGCCTGATTAGGTTTTTGATTCGCGTGCTTCTCAAGGGGCTTCAAGAAAACTCCAACAATATTTCCAAAAACCCCCGCGCGCCATCCATGCCACCAGCGGGACCAATGCGGCCGCGCCCCGTACGCGATTTCAGAGGACCGCCTGCTTCGACTGCGCGTACCAACGACATCCCCGGTTTTAACGGTAAACGCACGGTCCCGGCCGCGCCGATCCTTAAGCACGAAGGAATCTCCAACCATGTCCGTTAAATGAAACCCGCGCTCTTCCATAGCCCTGGCAAGCTGAATTTCCAGCTCGGGACGATCGTCGAGCCGGGAGCGGCGCATCATCGCCGCCGCGAGGGCACGACCTACAAAGCGCCCTCCTCCGCCCTCGACATCGGTATATAAAGAAATCAGCATGGACTCGACGTGGTTTCGAATCGTTCGTACTTCCTCACGAAGAGCCCGCCGCCGCTCGTGCATCGGCGAGGTGCGGCGGGTATTCCACTCCCCATCGGAATACACCGTATTCACAATATCGGCCGTCACGCGTTCGGTCTGATACGCAATCCGCCTGGCCGTCAACTCGGCGACCCATTTGCGTTTCTCGTTTAAAGAACCGTTTTGAACTGGAAGAGGCAATCGGCTCGGCGGCTCCATCGGCCGAAGCTCGGTTAAACCTGCGGCCAAGGCGGATGCCTTGCCCCAAGCCTCCTTTGAATAACCCTGACGCTTCAGCCCAACCATCACCGTCGCCGCAATTTCCCGCGCTGCGTCGAAAATCTCGTATCGCTCACTAGTAAGAGCGAATACTTTCCGTTGGACATTTGTTAAATCGGGATTTTCAAGGCGCACCGATGATCTCACACGATAATCTCTAAATCCAAGACGCTTTAAAAAATGGGTGACTTGCTCACGCTCGGTCGCGTCAACCGGAACCGTGTCTACATAAGAGGCCGCTTTAAGCGCACGGGAAGCATCAAAAACAACACCAAAGGCGGCATCTGTCCCCATCGGCTGGATGGATTCATCAAGAGCCTGCAGCGCTTCAAGCGCGGGCACTGATTGAGGTCGGCTTTCATCCGCAGAATTACGAGACTTCGATTTCGGGCGGGCTGTACGACGAATAGGAACAATAGCTGACGGGATAACGATAGCGCTTTGATGCGTCTTCGCTCTTTTAACGACCTGCTTTGGGCCCTCTAATAAGGAAGGTAATGGTGAAACGTCAGGGAGTGCAGATACCTGAGGGAGAAGACCGACAGACAGAGCCGTCAGTGAAAGCGCCCCGACAAATGTTGATCCCTTTACAATTCCCGGATTCGCTGCGATCGGCTTAGCACCAACACGCGCCGCTACACCCCGCATTGCAAGCGCGGGCTGCGCCCATAGGGCACCGATAACGATTATCGCGACATTGAATCTGAACATAACGCGATGGTAAGAGATTGATCAAAATCAATACGGGGGCCACGGTCCCAGAAAGGATCTGTTTTTTGGCCCAGTTGTTTTTCCCCTGACGGGCAAAAACTTAACCTTCACAGCCTGGTGTCAGACTGCCCCCCGTCGACGGGGGGCAGTGTTTCGCTGTTAAGCTAAATTGAACAATCGTAGGCCCACGGATAGGACCCGCTTTATTTCAGGACAGAACTTGAAGGAAGAAATTATCCGTATTTATACTTAATGCCGTGACCGGAAGGCGGCCAATCGCATTTAATGTTGTCGAACGGACATAACATGCGGCAAGCGCCGCACTCGATGCAATTCTCGTAAGCCACGAGGACCTTTTTCTGCTCGGCCTCCCACTCATACACCTTTGCGGGACAAATCGTGACACACGGTTTCGAATCGCACTTCGTCGCACACGGCGAACTCTCGGATGAATCAGTGAGATGGATATGGGTCTCGGTCCATTTCTTCCAATCAAGAGTTCCGAGCTTTTCTTCAACGGTTTCCTTCTCAAGTTCGGGATGTTCCGTACTCATAGCGCGACCTTCCTTAGGGGAAAGAGATCTTTAGCGACCCGGAAAAAACCACGTTTGCGAATCATTCCGACCGCCTCGCATAGATGCTTTTTCTTGGGCTCGCCATCGGCGGAAAAGCGCATCTGCGCGAGCTCGCAAGCCAATTTGGGGTAAAAATCAAGAAACCCTTCACTATTCTCGATGTGTTCCTCTAAATCCTGAACCTCTTTCAGATCCGGCAGCACATAAGAATTTTCCAGTTTCGTCTCATATTCCGAAAGCGAAGACTCGCTAAAGTCTCCCCGCTCTTTCGCGGCAATTACCGTCTCGCCGGCGAGCATTCCGGAAGTCATTGCAAGGTTAGACCCTTCACGATAGGCCGCATTAACCATTTGAGCCGCATCTCCCGCGATCAGGAAGCCGTCCTTGGCAAGCGGCGGCATTGATTTAAAGCCGCCCTCCGGGATCAGATGGGCCGAATACTCCAGAGGCTTGGAGCCGGAAATCAATTTCTTGATGTAGGGGTGTTTCTTCACAATCTCCAGGTGCTCGGAAGGCCGGATGCCCTTTTTCTGATAATCCGAAAGCTTACACCCGACCCCAAGGGCCAAGGAATCCTTGTTGGTGTAAATAAACGCATATCCCAACATTCCCAAAGAGATCGAACCAAAAACCTCCATCGTCGCGCCTTCACCCTTTTCGAGAGAAAAACGATCCTCGATCTTTTCAGCGGGCAATGAGAGAACTTCCTTCGCTCCGAGCGCGACTTCCGAAGGGCGGAGCTCATCAATAAAGCCCGCCTTCTGGGCCAAAATTGAATTAACCCCATCACAGGCAATAACGACATCCGCGAGAAGCTCATCTCCCTCTGCTGTTTTTACGCCGCAGATCTTCCCGTCCTTCCTCACAACTCCATCGACCATAACACCGGTAAACACCTCGGCACCGGCCTCTTCGGCCTTCTTGGCGTACCATTGATCGAACTGGGTGCGAATAATCGTGTAGCAATTCGGAATCCCCTCAAGGAACTTCTTGGAGCGGTACCCGACAGTGATGTAGGAATCATCAGTCGTGATGCACATCTTCTGCTCAACCACCGCACGCTCAACGGGAGGGACCGCCTCTTTCCAGAAGTCCGGGACAATCTCGTGAAGCATCTTCGAGTAGAGCACAGCCCCTTGAACATTTTTTGCGCCGGCATATTCGCCGCGCTCAAGAACGACAACCGACAATCCGGCCCGGGCCATGACAATAGCTGCAGAGAGGCCGGCGGGACCGGCGCCCACAACTATAGCGTCAAATTTATCTTCTTCTTCGGACATCGCGCAAAGCCTCCGTGCTGCTGGGCTCTGCTCTCGATCAGGTCGGCGATTCTGAGGCTTTTCCGATAATCTCTTCGACTTTCGCGAGGAGCTCGTCCGTCTTAAAGGGTTTCGTCATAAATCCCTTTACCTGCTCGAACTTTTTAAACAAAGTTCGAGAGGGCTCAAGAGCGGTCATGACGATAATCGGAATGTGTTTAGTAGCCTCGTCCTGGGAGATCTTGATCTGGAGCGAGTAGCCGTCAATACCAGGCAGCATAACGTCCAACAAGAGGATGTCTGGCTTATTATCAATAATTGCGGCCCAAGCATTACGCCCGGAATCACAGGTCACCACATCGTACTGACCCTGTTCCAACGTAAACCGGATCAAATTGAGCATTTCCGGTTCGTCATCGACTACTAGGACTTTTTTCGCCATTAAGCTTCCTCTCTCTGGAGAACGTCGACCCAATTATAATCATTTTCCCTGCATTTTCCGCAATATCTTAAGATATCCCCATGGCGGCCCCAAAAGCACTCCTCTCCCGGCTTTCTTCCTTTAATAAGGAAGAATCCCTATTACGTCCCGGAGACCGAATCCTCGCTGCCGTCTCAGGGGGGGCGGATTCCGTCTGCCTGACCCACTATCTCTCCCGCTTGGTCGGGAAAAAGAAAATCGCCGTTTTCGTCGCACACTTCCACCATGGCCTTCGGTCAGCAGCCGACAAAGATGCTAAATTCGTCCACCGCCTCTGTGAGGACCTCGGACTCCCGTTTTTAATGGAACTTCTTCCCGTCCGCAAAACAGCAAAAGACGAGCGCAGATCCCTGGAGGATGCCGGTCGCAAACTCCGGTATGCCGCGCTGGGGAAAATAGCCCGGAAACTGCGCTTCAATAAAATTGCGACCGGGCACCATCTGGACGACCAGGTCGAAACAGTCTTACTGCATCTTCTCCGCGGGAAATCGGCAAAAGGACTCGGCGGGATTTCACCGGTTCGCCCTTTGAAGAAAGGTTCGAAGCTCCGCCTTATTAGGCCCCTACTCGCGTTAACCCGCGATGAGATTTTTGAATATTGCTCGGCCTACGGGCTGAAGTTCCGCACTGATGCCTCGAACCGCGACGAAGTTCACACACGCAATTGGCTGCGTCGAAAGATTGTTCCCTTACTCGAAAAACGACGCCCCGGATTTAAACGCAATGTTGCGGCGATTGCCGATGATGTTCGCACGTCATGACTACGAATGTCCCGAATTTTTCCTCAGATGGATTCGGCGAAGCCGCGGAAGACTACGCGCAGCATCGACCGGGATTTCCTCCCTCTTTCTTTGAAAAAATCGGAAACCCCGGCAACCACCTACTTGATCTTGGCACAGGCACAGGAACCCTCGCGCGGGGGTTTTCAAAACTAGGGTGCAAGGCCGTTGGCCTCGACCCGGACCCGCGTATGCTTGAGGCGGCCCGGAGGCTCGCGGAAGCGGAAAATCTGGATGTGGAATTCATAGAAGGTAAAGCCGAGGAACTTCCATTCAAGGATGCCTTCTTCGATGCGGTCACTGCCGGCCAATGCTGGCACTGGTTCCAAGGAGATACCGCCGCTGAGGAGTGCGCCCGCGTTCTGAAGCCCGGAGGCAGAATTCTCATTCCGGTGTTTTGCTACCTTCCGATGGAATGCCCCATCGCGAAACGCACCGAAGATTTAATCCTCGAACGCAACCCCTCCTGGCCTCTGTCGGGAATGGACGGGCGCACCCGTCGCGCCATACGCCATCTGGAAGGAGCGGGATTTCAGAATATCAGCGAAGACGAATACGATGAGATTATCGATTTTTCCCATGAAGCCTGGCGGGGACGGATTCGGGCATGCAACGGCGTACTTGCCTTAAAAACCGAAGACAAAATTAATGAATACGATAATGCGCTAGCAGCGATGCTTGAGGAAGAGTTCCCCCAACAGCCGCTGCAAATGCCGCACCGTGTATTTTGGATTCAGGCGAAAAAGCCTGTTTAATCAATCGAAAAAATATTTTCGACCGTCGTATCGAAACACTTAGCGAGCGCGAGGGCAAGCGCGACCGAAGGCGCGTAGTCACCCTTCTCAATGGAGATCACGGTCTGACGCGAAACCCCTATCTTTTTAGCAAGCTCTTCCTGGGTAAACTCGTGTTCCGCGCGAAGCACCCTTAATCGAGTTTTTAATTTGGGATTCATTTGGTTAGCGCGAGATAGGCACTGCCAACCCCGACCGCAAATAAAAACAGAAACGAAAAACTCAGCTTTACCTTACGTTCCAATTCGGAATCATCGGGATTATCCGGAATTCCGCCCAGGACCGACTGAAAGACTGACAAGGACAAATAGTAGGTCATCATCACCACCATAATAATCGGATCAACATCCCCCGTCATTACCTGCTGATAGGCATAAATCATCAAAAGGGCCAATAGCGTCACCCCGCTGGCCAATGATGTCGCCATAAGGGAGGCATGCTTTTGCCTTTCATCCGGGACAGCCTTCTTTGCCAACCGGCGAGTATTAAAGTGGATAAACACAACAAGAAAGATCCCAACTATCAATCCGGATATTTTTTTCTCGGTTCCCCAGAAATATAAAACCACGAAAAAATAGGTCGCGAAAAGTGTCGTCTGTTGGATCCGTTCAAAAATTTTTGAATTAAGCATGTGACCTCCGATGTAAATTTTACTAACCATAATGTACATAATACTTTACATCTTGTAAAGCATTATATACATGGATTGAGAAAAACGATTCTTTTTAAAGGGATTTAAGAGCCGACTTTAGAAGAGGCTTCGACCAACTTTTCCACGAACCGAAACGCTCCGCCCCGAATAACCCC
>JBFIEP010000145.1:0-6258 GCA_041603335.1 Elusimicrobiota bacterium
CCCCGGCAACCCCCTTCTCCCAAGCCCTCTATAAAAGACACGCGGCCCCTTAATAAACAAGCGGCCGCGATGGCACTGGCTCTCGAGCGGGATTTTCTAATCGAAGATGGGAAACTGTTAGTTCTAAACACCCCTGAAGCACACCTAGGAGACGTTTGCTTGTGGCAAGGCGTTTATACAGCAACCGCCATTTTCGAGTGGAGACTAAATCCTTCTCAAAAATCCGGCGCTGCCGCCGAAGCAGCCTTCGACGGCCTCGCTCTGCTCGCTTCCCGGGGAAATCCCTTAGCACGGGCGGTCTATCCCATCGATCTCCCGACCGAACCCGGCGGCATTCAGTACCACCGCGCCGGCCGCTGGCAGTGGAAGGAAGACGCGAGTGTCGATTCAACATCGGGTTGGATGTTTGGTGTTATTAGCGCCCTCCGGTTTCTCCCCACTCGCCGCGAGGCGGCCCTGGAACTGCTTCGCGCATACGCCGATACGCTTATTAAGAATGGGTATCGGCTAAAAAATTCAGATGGAACGACGACACGGTACTATCGCGTGGGAGGAGCATGGATAAATTCCCCGGTCGGAGTCTTAACCACCCTTACCGCTCTAAGCGCGCTAGCCCAACAGCCTAACGGTGACGTCTACACAAAAGAATTAGCCCGTTTTAAGCGTTCCCGTCAGGATCGTTGGGGTGCCTTAGCTTCCGGCCCCGCGCTGTGGCGCAATTTAACGACAAACCATAACATCGGACACCTAGCGCTTGCTGCCGCCCTTCTCATTGAAGAAAATCCTGATTCGGTCGGACGCTACGCCAACGGCATGGCGCGATTAGGAAGGCTCACTCTCCATGAGGGGAATTCATTCTGGATCTATCTATCCATCTGGGCTCTTGAAGATGTCGTTTCTCGCGGAGGGAAGCTGCCCCCGGCGGCATCCCATTGGTTGGCCGGGAAAAAATCGCACTTCGCTCGTGCACGCCCGGCCATGCTTGAATGGAATTTCCCGGAAAACAAGCTGCTTCAAGAACGACTCAACTCCGAGCGTTCAGAAATTGAATGGGTGAAATGGCCGCTGGGACCTAAAACACCCAAGCAGCCCATCCCCGTTTGGCAGCGTCCCGCAGCCGATTTTGTATGGCAGCGGCCGGCACGGGCACTCGATGATTGGCGGGACGACCGATCCGATAAAGGAAATCGATTTTCCCCTTTGGATTTTATAGCAGCCTACCGATTAGGACGACTAACAGGTGCGCTGCGGCCTGAGGACTAAATAAGTGCGGCCGCCGGGGGGGCCGGCGGCCGCGGGGATCAGGGTTCGTTTAAACCCGATATCCATTGTAACCCCGGTCCCCATCACCCTACTACCCCTCCAGAGGGGAACTCTCCGACGGGACCATAGACCCCCCTTAGTGCTACACTTTCCGGCGAAGATGGCTATCGACGCGAATGTAAAAGACCTGTTAAAACGCACCTCCCGCTCAATGTTTTTGAGCCTTACGGTGCTGCCCGAACCCGTCCGCGACGCCATGGGCTTGGGCTACCTATTTTGCCGGGCCGCCGACACCATCGCCGACACCCGACTTGTCCCCATTGAGAAACGGCGAAAAACATTGGAGGATTTTCGAGCGGCATTCGATGGGGGGCTTGCCGTGAAGGCGGACCTAGTGGATGGATTTGCAGAGCATCAAGCCGATGCCTCCGAACGTGAATTACTCAAACGGCTCTCCGAATGTGTCGCGCTTTGGAAACGCTTCCCCGAACAAGAACGCGCATTACTAAAAACCGTCGTGGAGGGAGTCATCGATGGAATGCGCATGGATCTATCCTTGTTTAAAGGAGATACATTAGAAACTCTCGACGCACTCGCCAGTGCCGAAGACCTGGATCAGTACTGTTCCTTCATCGGCGGGGAACCGGGGCGTTTTTGGACCGACCTCTGCCTCCTCCGTCTCCCGGAACTATCCGTTGTTAATGGAGATGAGCTTCGAAAAAACGGGATTCGCTTCGGAAAGGGACTTCAGATAACCAATATCCTTCGCGATGTCCCTAAAGACCTGCGCATAGGACGCTGCTACATTCCCGGACCCGAACTAGAAACAGTCGGCCTGACACCCAGCGACCTTAAAGACCCTTCCGCTGTTAATAAACTTAGGCCTGTTGTAAATCGATGGCTGCGATGGGGGCTCGACCACCTGGAGTCCGGGGCAGCCTACGTAAAAACAGTCCCGGGGATGCGGCTGCGTGCGGCTGTCGCTTGGCCATTGCTGCTTTCATTAAAAACGCTTGCAATGGTTGCAAAATCTCCAAATCTTCTTAAACCCGATGCCGGGGTAAAGGTTTCTCGCAGGCAGGTTTATGGGCTGATGGCGGCCACCCCTTGGACCCTCTCGACGAATGAGCGCTTTGAAAAACGCTACAGCGAAACAAAGGCCGAATTAGAGGCGGCCATTTCCTGACTGGCAAACGGGCGTTTCCTCAGCTATCATAATCAGGATGGCACGAAAAGCACATAAGAAGAGAAGCCGAAGCGAAGAGGACCCCTCATGGGGAGAACTCATCGGTGGAACCCTCGCGTTTGCCCAAGACGCCGTAGATTCTGTCGTAGGATGGGGTTTTAAGAAACTCAAAGAAACCGGCGAGAAACCACGAACAAAAAAAGAAGGCCGTCATCGAGCAGCTGAAACCGCTGAAGAAGCCGCCCGCGCGGCGGCGAGTTTTGTTGGGGAAGTCGGAGCCAGTTTCTACGCGACGTATGAAGCGTTAAAAGAAGAAAAGCGAAAAAACTCCCGGACGAAAAAAACCAAACGCCCAAAATAAAAAGAAACCCTCCCACTAAACGGTGAAAGGGTTTCTCTATTAAGTCGTTATAATCAGAGTGCGGTTTATTCGCCGCCTTCGGGTGATTCCGACTCAAGATCCTTCGCCTCAGGCTCATCGACAATCGGCGCAACCCGCGCAACCTTGTGTCCCGGCTTAAGACGAACCAACCGAACGCCCTGAGTATTTCGCGACGCGGTTTTGATGTCTTTACAATGAATCCGCACAGTCATCCCCCCGGTCGTCATAATCATCAGGTCATCGGAATCCGTTACCAACTTAATGCCTAGTGCATCACCGTTCCGCTCGCTCGCCTTAATGGTGATAATTCCCCCACCGCCGCGGCGCTGATCCCGATATTCAGAAAGCTTTGTTCGTTTTCCAAAGCCATTATCGCACACAGTAAGAAGCGATTTTTTAGAATTCTCCGGGCAGGTCTCAAGACCGATAACCTCATCACCTTCAGAAAGACGGATTCCCCGCACACCCTTCGCCGTACGACCCATTACGCGGATATCTGTTTCCGCAAAACGGATGGCACGGCCTTTACGGGTCGCTATGAATAGTTCATCAGCGCCATACGTATGCTCCACCCCGATAAGGACATCTCCTTCAACCAGAGTAATCGCAGCGATACCGGTTCGACGAATATTGGCGAAGCTCGAAAGCGCGGTTCGTTTGGTGGTTCCAAACCGCGTACACATAACGAGATAGCTCTCTTTCCCTTTCTTCTCGTCAAACGAACGGATCGCGATGACGGAAGAAACTTTTTCTTCTCCAGAGAGATGCAGCAGGTTTACGAGAGCCTTCCCCCTTGCGGTACGTCCGCCTTCGGGAACTTCATACGCCTTAAGGGCTAGCACCCGTCCGCGATTAGTGAACATGAGAAGCGTCGCGTGGCTGTCGGTCACGAAGAGATGCTCAATAAAATCGGCTTCCTTCATGGACTGCCCGGCAACGCCTTTACCGCCTCGACCCTGTACTTTATAGGTATCAAGCGTGATGCGTTTTACATAACCGCCGTTAGAAAGCGTTACAACCACTTCCTCTTTCGCGATCAAATCTTCTAGAGACATTTCGGACCGCTCGGTCGTAATTTGAGTTCGGCGCTTATTCGCATACTTTTCCTTAACTTCTTCGAGCTCCCCCTTAATAATTCCGAGAAGTTTCTTTGAGCTCGCCAGAATACTGCGCAATTCTGTGATGAGTTTTTGCAGATCCGCGTACTCCGCCTTGATGTCGTCGACCGACAACTTGGTTAATTGATGGAGACGCATATCAAGAATCGCTTGGGTCTGGATGCGGCTCAGCTTAAAGTTCTTCATCAACTTTTCACGGGCATCGGGTTGATTCTCGGAACCGCGAATAACCTTAATCACCTTGTCGATATTATTGAGAGCGATTAAGAAGCCCTCTAAAATATGAGCACGATCAAGGGCCTTACGAAGTTGGTACCGGGTACGCCGGGTAACAACATCTTTTCGATGTTCGAGGTAATGTCCCAGGATCGTCTTTACAGGCATAACCCGCGGACGCCCATCCACGAGGGCGAGCATAATTACGCCGAACGAAGACTCCATCGCGGTATGCTTCCAAAGCTGGTTAAGCACGACATTCGCGTTGCCGTCGCGCTTAATTTCAATAACCGCCCGCATCCCGCGGCGATCCGATTCATCCCTAATATCGGAAATATCGGTGATTTTCTTATCGCGAACAAGACCCGCGATTGTCTCCAGAAGTCTTGCTTTATTGACTTGGTAGGGGAGCTCCGTGATAATAATCGCCTGACGATTATTCCGAATTTCTTCAATATCGGCCTTTGCCTGGATTCGAACCGAGCCGCGTCCCGTTTCAAAATAGTCCCGGATTCCTGCCTTTCCGCGAACGATCCCGGCGGTAGGAAAATCCGGACCCTTCATTATTTTCATTAGCTCCTTAGTATCAAGAGCATTTGAATCCTCAATATAGGCAATCACCGCATCGCAAACCTCTCCGAGGTTATGCGGCGGCATATTCGTCGCCATACCAACGGCAATTCCCGTCGAACCGTTTACGAGCAGGTTCGGAAATTTTGCGGGAAGAACCACCGGTTCTTCGAGAGAACCATCAAAGTTGGGGGAAAAGTCTACCGTCTCCTTATCAATATCCGCGAGAAGTTCATCCGCTATTTTTGCAAGACGCGCTTCCGTATAACGATAGGCAGCCGGTGGGTCTCCATCAACCGACCCGAAGTTTCCCTGCCCGTCAACGAGAGGGTGACGCAGCGAAAAATCCTGAACCATACGAACCATCGCGTCATAGACAGCCGAATCACCATGGGGATGATATTTACCGAGCACGTCTCCAACAACACGAGCGGATTTCTTATAGGCCTTATTATGACGAAGTCCCATTCCCTCCATCGTGTAAAGAATGCGCCGATGGACCGGCTTAAGGCCGTCCCGGACATCAGGGAGAGCGCGTCCGACGATAACAGACATCGCATAATCGATATACGAGGATTTCATCTCCTCACCGATATCACGTGTCGTGATATTTCCGATCGGTTCAGGGACAGGGGGTTGTTTTGATTTACTCATCTAAATTCTCCCGTTAAACGTCAAGGTTGCGTACTTCTTTGGCGTGGGTTTCGATGAACTGGCGGCGAGGCAAAACCTTCTCGCCCATCAGCGTTGTAAAGGTCGTCTCGGCTGCCGCCGTGTCTTCCAGCGTCACCTTAACGAGCTTACGCTTCGTCGGGTCCATTGTTGTTTCCCACAATTGATCAGGATTCATTTCACCCAAACCTTTATAGCGCTGGATGCTCGCACCATTATGCGCGGCCTCCCGAACACCGTCTAAAAGATCCCGCAAACCGAAACCCTGCTTTTCAGTCTTCGAGGTTTTCAACATGAAGAGAGGAATAGAATCATCATCTTCCTTCTCTCGGTTATACCAGGCGATGTCCAAACCAAGCTCCCCTAAGCGGGTTGCAAGCTTATCGATCTTTCCAATTTCCCAAAGCTCCTGGGCTTCTTCGCCAAGCTCTTCATCCAGATCAGCGGATACAGTGTCTTTTTCGCCTTCCGCTTCACGCTCCGCCTTTAGCTTTTCACGATGCGCTGCAAGCATTTCATCCTGACGGGCGCGCCATTCCTTATCGCTAAAGAAAAATTCATACTCTCCCGGTGCACTCTCATAGCGATACAAAGGAAGTTTTCCATCCTTTTTAAATCCGAGGTAATCCTCGAGAGATATGGATTTTCGCTCAAGATGCTTAAGCATTTCTTCTGTTTCAAGAAGATGCTTAAGAACTCCTTCCAATTCTTTTGGAGTCAATACTTTTGATTTTTTTCCATTAGGGGAAAGAGCTTCAACCGTAACCTCTTCAAGGCCCTGTCTAAGCAGCCATTGATTCATTTTCGGTTCGGTATCGATATAAATCTCTTTTTTTCCCTTCTTAACTTTA
>JBFIEP010000146.1:0-6250 GCA_041603335.1 Elusimicrobiota bacterium
CAAAGGGGTCGTGCCCGAAAGGGGCGTTTGCGATGAAAACCGAGGTCGGCACTCTCTGCGTTCCCTACGTTGATACGGGAGGGGACGCAGTAAAGGCCTGCTCGCAGTTCAACGCGGGCTTCTCGGGATGGTACCGGGCGGAGGTCGCCGAGTACGAAAGTCTCGCGAAACGCAATCGAGACAACGAGAACGCGATGGCGCGGCACATCTCCCGTCAGAAAAAAGTCGCAAGTGATCTCCGCCGTCAGGTTTTTCGCGCGCGGCAGACGGGCGTAAAACGGGAGCTGACCACACAATGGAACGCCGTGCGGCGCGACATCAAATCAAACGGTGCGCATCTTAAAACATCACGTGCGACAAACCGGGCGGAGGAGAAAAACTGGAAGAAGAGGTTTAAGGGGCGGCTGGCCGAAAAACTTCAGTCGCGGCCTGCGGGGTGCAAGGTAGCGGTCGCCGGCTAACGCGCGAGCGGAACGCCGTTTTCATCGACGCGTGCAAGCGGCGGCTTTGACAACCGCTTAAGTGAACGCTCGAGCGTCGCCGCGTCTCCGACAACGACGAGGGCCGCTTTATCGGGATGGATATGGGCGCGTGCCGCGGCACGCGCATGTTTTCGCGTCACCTTCTGAATCCGGTGGACATAAAGGTCTAGATAATTTTCAGGAAGCCCCCGCAAATCCGCATGCGAAACGGCCTCCAAGGTTCCCGACTGCGTCTCGAATTCAGAGACAAAACCGGCGATCAAAAGATTCTTAGCTTGCCGGATTTCAGCATCACTGATACCTCTGCGTCTCATTTTTTTCAGATGCTTAAGAACAACCTTAATCGATTTCCCCGCGACCTCGGTTCGAACCTTCGATCCGATATCGAACGCCGCAGAACTACGCCATGACGGAAGCGACGAATAGATCCCGTACGTGTAGCCCCGCTTCTCACGCAAATCCGTGGTAAGCCGCGCGGCGAAGGACCCGCCAAGCACCATATTGGCAACCTCGAACGCGGGATAATCGGGATGCGTCTCCCGCGGAGCACGATGGCCGATTCTCAAGGCGGCCTGCGCCGAACCGGGACGATCCAGCAGCAACACCCTTCGCCTCGCTTTAGAATCCACCTTCAATTCCGGATAGGGCGGAACAGTCAAAGCACCGCGCCCGGTCCGCTTGGAAAGAGTTTGCTGAAGGAGCACTTCCAGCCATTTACGGTCGATATCTCCCACCACGTAGAGAATCATGTTGGAGGGAACAGAGGCACGAACATGCAGAAAGCCCAATCCCTTCCGATCAATCTTTGCGATTGTTTCCTCGGTAACAGCGGTCCCGTAGGGATGGTCGCCAAACAATGCCCGCCAAAACGCAACCCCGCCGAGATAATCCGTTTGGCTCCGATTGATGCTTAACTCCTCAAGCATGTTTTCCCGCCGCAGCCGAACCTCCGCTTCCGGGAACGTCGATTCAAAGGCGCAATGATCCAACAAGGAAAATAGGCGTTCTGCTTTCTCAGACAAAGAAAACCCCGAGAGAAAAATATCGTCATCGGTAGCCGATCCCGCCAGCGTCCCGCCGAATGCATCGGCCTCTTCGACGATGGTTCTGGCATTCAAACGAGCCGTTCCTGCAGTCAACAAAGCCGCAAAAGCGTCCGCAACCCCCGCAGAACCCTTCCCGGGTATTCGTCCGGCTCCAACAAATGCGAGGGAAACTGTCACCAGCGGAACACGATGATCTTCAACAAGCACAACCCGCATTCCGTTCTCAAGCTGAAACCGAACACGCTCCGGCACGGCAAAATCCGCCAATAGGGGGACATCCGGCTGACGCTTCATCAGGTCCGGGGACTCGGCGGCAACCGGAAATGCCAGCAGAGAAATCAAGATCCCGATCATGACCCCGCCTTCTTCGGGATTACAATAAATTCGTTGCGTGTCTTTTGCCCTAAATACTTTTCGGCGACGCGCTTGGTCTCCTCGACGGTAACATCCATAAAGCGGTCCACTTCCCCGTTCGCACGCCCGGAGTCGCCGTCAAGTGCGGCATGGCGAAGCAATATCCATGCACGGCCGAGTGCCGTTTGACCGCTCACCGCCCAATCCGATTTAAACTTTGTTTTAACCCGCTCAAGCGCTTTAGGCGGAACACCGGACTGAGCGATTTTCGCAATCTCCTCAATGATCATCGAGTTAATGCGGTCGAAACCCGCGTCCGATTTATGCACCACAATCCCGCCGAAAAGCCCCGGCTCCCGGTATTCATCCCAATCCGAAACAGGAAATCCCAGTCCGCCCTCATAGGGCTCATCAATTGCGGTTGCAACCTTTTCCTCTTTAACAAGACGCTGATACAAGCGCGCACTCTTCCCCGAATACAGGTACCGCCCCAACAACGTCAGCGCATAATAATCGCGCGACCCGCGCTTGGGCGTGCCGCTCCAAACAGTCGCAAGCGCCGGCGCTCGCGCGTGCTTATCGGCGATGCGAAAAGTACGCGGGCCGGCCTGAACGGGTTCGCTGAGATCCACCTTCCCACGGGCACTTCGATCCGGGATCCATGCGAAATACCGCTCTAAATCAAGGCGTGCCTGCTTCGGGTCAAAATCCCCAACAACCGCGAGGATTGTATTGGAGGGCGCATACCAATCGGAAAAAAACTTTTTAACATCGGAAAGGTTGGCCGCATCGAGATCCTCAAAGCCGCCGTAGGTATCGTGGGCGTTCGCCCAGTTTGAAAAAATTTTCTTCTGGATCTCGATCCACAACAAAGGCATGTAAGGCTCATTAAATACGGACAACCGCTTCTCTTCCTTCACCACCTCTATCTGATTGCGCATATTCTTTTTATAAACGCGCAACTCCGACATCCGGTCCGCGTCCAGCCAATACGCAACAGGCAGTGCATTTGAAGGGAGGGTTTCGTAGTAAAACGTCATATCCAGATGGGTCGATGCGTTGCTCTCAGCCCCAAGCCCTTCAAGAATTTTGTCGAACCGGCCTTTCTTTACATGGGCGGACCCATCGAACATTAGATGCTCAAATAAATGGGCAAACCCCGAGCGACCCTTCGTTTCCTGGCGGGCACCGACGGGGACCAACATCGCCATGGCTGCCACGGGCACGGATCGGTCCGGCGCCAACACAACGCGAAATCCATTGGGAAGCGTAAAAGTGGAATGCTCTATCGTGAACGCAGACGCGTTCGCGGTATAAACGAAGAAGAGCGCCGCTAGCGCCGCCCTTCTCATTATCAGCGCTTGCGGCCCTTAATGCGGATCGCGCGCTCGAACCCGTCATCAGGCCGAACGACCCGCTGCTTGCGCTCGGGGCCGCGCTCGGCGACGACAATCATGCGCTGCGTCTCAAGCCCGTACGGCTTTCCGTCAAAATCCCCATAAGCGCCTTTAAGCCGCATCCCGGCTCGATCCAACATAGAGGCCACTTCGGTCAGAGAATAAATTCGAAGGCTTTCCCGCGCGGGAGCAGACCCGCCGCGCGCCAGAAAACCACGGCAATCGAGTCGGCCGGTGCTCAAATCAAATACATGGTTCTGAACGCTAAGCCGCCGCGTAATCCATTCGCGATTAAGCAAGTCGAGCAGCAAGCGCCCGCCGGGACGGAGCGACCCGCGAATCGCCTCAAGACAACGCAAGTCGTCTTTGTCCGACTTATGGCAGCCGAGAGGATTGCGGAGATTTAAAACCGCGTTAAATTCACCCTCAAAAGGAATGCGCGTCATCTTGTCGCAGTGAAAATGAACCGTCAACTCTTCCGCTTTCGCGTTTTTGCGCGCAAGCGAGAGCGCTCCATTAGAACTGTCCATCCCAACGACACGGTAACTTCGACGCGCAAGTTCCATCGTCTGACTGCCCGCACCGCACCCGAGATCTAAAACCCGGTTCCGGTGCTTTAGCTCCAAAAGTTTTTCAACACCGTCTATTTGCCTGCGAATCCGGGTTTCGGGCTTAATCGTCGGATTTTGCGCAAAGATCTGCTTCTTCCAGGAACTTGATGTGGACATGATGGGGATTATACCTCGGGGGAAGGCCCGTGGGAGCTTCCAGCGGAATCGGAGTCTTCCTCGACGCCTTCCTCTTCATCGATTTTCTCGATCCGGGAAGCCGCCTGATCGAGCATTTTATAACTCGGACCGGTCACCTCGCCGTAAGCCTTAACAGCCTTGTCGAGCTGTTCGCCCACCTTCCCGAAGCGCACCTTGAATTTCTCGAACGCTTGCCGAAACTGAACGATCGACTTAACGATACCGCGCGTCGCCTGGCTGAAATGAAAATTCTCATGCGCCTGGCGGACAATCGCAAGAACGGAGTACAGGGAAAATGGCGAGGTAAGCATCACCTTCTTTGAAAGCGACTCATCAACAAGCTCCGGCATTTCGTTGAGAACAAATCCGTAGACCTGTTCGTTGGGAATAAACAAAACAACAAAATCGAGAGTCCGTTCATCGAGCTTGATGTAATCGCGTTTGGTTATTTCTTTAACCCGATTTCGGACATCCTTAAGAAACTCGACTTTATAGCGCTCTTTGTCTTCATCAGCCTCCGCATTTATCATGCGCAGGTAATTATCGAGCGGAAATTTTACGTCCATATTAAACTTGTGATCATCAGGAAGAAGGAACGTGAAGTCGGGGCGGCTCGCGGAGCTGTCCTGTGTGCGGTTCTTCCGGTACTGGACATTCTCGAGCAATCCGGCCGCCCGGAGGATATCCTCCGCCATACGCTCTCCCCATTGTCCCCGCGTGCGCGGATTGGAAAGCGCCGAATTCAATTTTTCGGTCGTTGCCTGCAGGCGATCGGTCGTCTGTGAGGTCTTGCGCATCATCTCCTCAAGCGATCCGTACTTCTGGCCGCGGTCCTTTTCAAAGGAGCGCACCAGGACTTCATACTCCTTAAGCTTTTCCTGCAGCTGCCCTACGGAGGATTCCACAGCCCGGCGCTGTTCCTCAAGCGAAGAAGCGGCCTTTACCGATTGCGTCTCAAGCCGGCTCTCGGCCAGCTTTAAAAACTGCTCAGTCGCTTTATCAATAACTTCGGAGGAAACCGACGCAAACTGTCCTTTTAAATTCTCGCGGTCTTGAATAGCACGCGCTTCATCGTTTTTCTTGTAGGAAAAAACAATTAGATAAACCGCGGCAGCGCCGAGTCCGGCTCCGGCCACTGCGGCGATAAAAATTATCGCGGCGGTTTCCGTGCTCACTTTCGGCCCCGCTTAAGAAGCAATTCGAGTTCGGGGAATGTAATTTGATCACGCTTGCAGGTTTTTCCCGCATCAAGATAGAGACGCAGCTTTCCTATAAAATCTTCCCACCGACCGCGATACAGATCGAGCAATTTGCGTTTTGACGCGGCTCCCGAAAAACCCGCATGCACAAGGGTAATAGTCGAACCCATACGCCGCGGCCTTTCCTCAATAAAAACGGAAACCAGCGCGGGGACCCCTTCCGGCCGCGTCCGATCATCCCACAACCACGCGACTTTTTTCTTCGGTTCCAAATCGACAAAGACGCCGCTCGCTTCAGCATTTTTTATCCAATCAACATTCGGCCATACAATCCGCATCCGTCCCATGCTGCGCGCGTCGGTTTCGGCGCGGTCTGCCAGCCAAATGCAAAGCTCGCGCGCGGAAGTCAGTGCGCGATACACGTCTCCAGGAGTCGCCCGCAGCGATGTCGTAACGCGGATGTCCATCTTTAAGGAAGAGTTGCGTTGTTTTTGGGGAGATTTAGCGGCCATACTGAAGCGACATTTTACCAAAATCCACCCTTTGAGGCGGCCTAGGCCCTCAGGCCCAAAAATTCTGAGCCTAGACCTACCCCAAAAATAGGGTAAATAAGCCCTGGAGGGAGTTCTCGGATCTACCCATAATATCGACGTATGAAGCTGGATTGCCGAAAACCCCTCGCTCTGACCTTAGCCATCGCGCTCGTCGCGTTGGCCCCCGGTATTGAACCCTATCGTCTCCTTGCGGGAGTCACTGGAAAGGTTCCAAAATCCGTTGGATCTCAATCGATTAATTCAGGCGGCAAGGTCATCTCCGGCGGCACATCCTCCGAGGTAAGCCTGTCTGTAACAGGCGAAGTCGGGTCTCTCGGGCTGCAAAGCACCCTGCCCGGTGTTCAAAATATCGTTATTCCCACAGCAGAATCTACGATACTGCCCTCACAGGCAGCGATTCAAAAACAAGCAGTTGCCCCTAAAACAAGCGCCCCGGGTACAGCCATTCTTTCGGCCCCAACCCCGGCCC
>JBFIEP010000147.1:0-6248 GCA_041603335.1 Elusimicrobiota bacterium
ACGCGAAAGACCTCGAAGCCCAAGCCAACTGGAATCGGCGGGAAAAAGAATTCCTCGAACAGCGCGAAGCCCGCATGCGGGCCGAACGTGAAAAGATGGAGGAAGCCTACCAACAGAAAGAAGCGATGCTGGACAATCTCCGCCGCAGTCTCGAGGAACGCCACCAGTCCCGCATCAAGGAGCTGGAAGCCTCCATGCAGGGAAAAACCCAGCGCCTGGAAGAAGCGACCCAGCGCCAGCACGAAGAATTGGAAGCCACTCGCATTCAAATGACAATCGAATCGCGAAACCGCGAAGCCCAACTCCAAGACCAATTCCGCCAGAAGGAAGAACAACTGAAACGCATCCTTGAGGAACGTAAAAGTGAACTCGCAAAACTTGAAGCCGAGCACCAATCCAAAGCGGTTCAGCGCGAAGCGGAACTCCAGGAAGAGCTTTCCAAGCGCGAAACCGAATGGATGTCCAAGGAGCGCGATTCCCTAAACAAGGAGCGCGCCGAGGCGGAAGCGCGTAAAGAGATCGAATGGGAAGAGAGACGCCGCGAACTAGAGCTAACCTACCAGCAGAAGATTAAAGTTATGGAGGAAGGTCTTCACAAACGCCAGCAAGCCGTTGAGGCCGCCCTTTCGCAAAAAGAAAAAGACTTGATCCTTGCTTACGAAGACCGTCTCTTCAAGGTTCGGACAGAACTCGACACCGGCTACCGCGCGCGTGAAGAGGCGCTGGAGATGAAGCATCTTGAACTTGAGAAAAAGCTGACTTCGGAACGCGTCGCAAAAGAAAACGCCTGGAACATGCGCAAAGCGGAGATGGTTGAGCGCGAAGTAGGAGCCCTCCGAAAAGAATTTGAAGAAAAGCAAAAGGCGCTCGAGGCGCATTCGTCCGAACTCGATGCAACGGCTGACGAACGCAGAAAAGAACTGGAAGCCTTGCATGATCGCAAGCGCAAGGAAGCCGAAGAGGTTCTTACCCGGGAGCGCGACGAAATGCGGACCTTCCTCGACAAGCGCTCGAAGGAACTTGAAGGCGCCTATCGAGAGAAATTCTCCGAACTTGAGAAAGAGAAAAATCGCAGTTCCCAATGGCTCCAGCAAAAAGAAGAAGAGCTTCTTGAGACCCACCAACGCCGGGAAAACGAAGCCCGCAAAGCATGGGAACTCAAACAACTTGAAATGACGCGTCAGTACGAAGACAAACTCAGGAAACTCTCCGAAGAGCGCGAGACGCTCCACAGGGACTACGAACAGCGTCTTCGGGAAATCGAACTGCGCGGCAAAAATAATAAGTCCGACGACAAATAGGGACTAAGCCCCTACTTAGTGGTGGCAACGTAGACGCCGTCCCAGCTTTCACCGGGGGGGTTTGCGCGGCCTTCTTCCAGGCGTGCTTGGTAAAGATCGTAGAACTTTCCTAATCCGAAGCTGAGCTTCCGGCACTCCGCGATGGCCGCCTCGAGTTCATCCCATTTCTGGGAACGGTAGGCTTCAATCATTTTCGCGTTCCATTCTTCGAGCTTCTTAAACTCAGGATCGGCCGCGACCGCTTCATCCCCCAACAGGGTAAAAATATGTGCCGGGACCAACTTGCCCTTAACGCGAATAAGATCCAATTCAATCATTGCGAACTCGGGGACCAAATCACGGGTATTCTTTCCAATCACCATCTCAACACCGTAACTTTTTGACTGCCCCTCGAGACGGGAGGCCAGGTTCACTGGATCACCCAGCACCGAATAATCAAACCGCTGATCCGATCCCATATTACCGACGCAGCATTCGCCTGTGTTCAAACCGAACCCGACATTAACGGGGATATATTTCCGCCCTTCCTCTTTCGCCAAGGCCTCCCACTCGACATTAAGCTCCTTGAGGCGCTTCTGCATTGAGAGGGCCGCCAAGCAAGCGTCTTTGGCATGCGTCTTGTTATCCAGCGGTGCGTTCCAAAAGGCCATGATGCAATCGCCCATATACTTATCAATCGTTCCTCGATGCTGGATAACAATATCGGTCATCGGCGTCAAAAATCGGTTAATAAACTTGGTCAAGCCCTGCGCGTCAAACTGCTCGGAAATAGGCGTAAACCCGCGGATATCGGAAAACATCAGAGTCAGTTCACGTGTCTCCCCCCCTAAGGAAAGTCTTGACGGATCATCGGCAAGCTGCTCAACCAAATCGGGAGAAAGATATCGGCTGAATTGTCCGCGCACCTGCCGCCTTTCCGCTTCAGAGACCAAAAATCGGATAATGGAAGACGAAAAATAGACCATCAAAACAACGATCGAAGGGTATAGCGGATCGATTAACATCCGCTGACCGCCGAAAGTCCCGCCAAACGCTTTGAAAGAAACGTAAAAAAGTAAAACCACCGTTCCGCCGGCGACAAATGCAGACAACAACGCACCGAACTTGCGCATCAATAAAATTAAGAGAATGCCGAGGATTATGAAGAACAGCATTTCAGCACCCTTTGCCCAATCCGGCCTGTACAAATAGTGCTCCAACAGAACCTGTTCGGCGACCTGTGCATGCAAGGTCACTCCTGGAGCTCCGGGATCCAAGGGGGTTGCACGCTGATCCTTCAATCCGGCGGCACTCGTTCCAATAAAGACTATACCGCCCCCTAAACGGGCAGGGTCAAAGTCCGGCTCAAAAACCTCCCACACCGGGATAGTCCGCCCGGGCGCCTCTTCCGTGAAGTGGATTAGCATTTGTCCCCTATAATCCGTCGGGACGTTAATATTTCCGACCCTTACAATCGAGATCCCCGTCTGCTCGCCGTAGCCCTGCTTTTCGGTAACCCCCATGACACCGAGCACCGAACGACGCCCCTGCACCAGCCTAAGCGCCTCAACGGCCAAAGAAGGCAGCAGCCGTCCCTCAAACCGATAAATCATGGGGACCCGGCGGATAACCCCGTCATGATCCGGAAACGGAGTGATCGAACCGGAACCGGCGGCAGGTAAAGCAAGGATGTCGAGCGGAACGACCGCTCCCCTAAAATTGTCCAGCAGGGGAGTCGGGTCGCCGCCCTTAAGACGAAACTTCTTTTTTAATACGGGAACCCTTTTGGTCTTCTCCCCTTTCAGGGAAAATCCCAAAACAACATGAGCGGGCTGACAATCCTCCTCACTCCGACGCGTCCCATCCGTCTTAATACACTGGACAGAGCGGATAGTATCCGCTAAGTACGAATCATAGGAAGGCAGGGATTCCAAAACACTACGCGCGGCCCCCAACTTCCCGGTTTTCGGAAGATCTGAGGCAAGTGCCGATGGAGATTTCCCATCGGGTTCGGCAAACAGGATGTCGAAGGCGATAACGGATGATCCCTGGGACAATCGAAGCACGAGTTCGGCAATCTTGCTCCGGGGCCACGGAAACTGGCCGAGCTTCTCCAAAGACGCATCATCAAGATCGATAATTCGAACGGGCACCGTTGGGTCGTAAGTCCGCGGCGACACGCGCTGGTAGGCATCGAAAACCTTGAATTGAAAATCTTTAACGACATCCAAATCGGCAGCGGCGAGCAAGACCGCGACAACGAGCATAAGGGCCGGAACCAACAAATGCGCCGTTGCATGAAGGCGCTTGAGGTGCTTACCAAAATATTGACCCAGGTCTTTCTTGAAGAACTCGAACACACCCCATTTTCGTCAAAATTGGCCTAACGTTGCAACACAGCCCCGTCTTGACCCCTTTACCTTATATGTGCAAATATCGCCAATGGAACTCAGTTGAACCAACCCAGGAGACCGACGTGAAATCAACCACTCTTAAATTATTCTCATTTTTCCTCGCGATGATTTTAGGCCTTTCCGGCCCCTCAACCGCCTTGGCCCAAAATCTCGACGAAGAAATCCAAAAACCCTCCTCGGCAACCGGAACGCAGAAAGAAGCCGTAGAAACTGCGGAAATCGCCGACGTCAAACGCGCGGAGGAAGGATCTGCGGGCGTCACTTACGCTCAAGTTCTAAAGGACCCCGACAACATTGAGCTCAACTACCGCTTCGCAAAAAAACAGGTCGCCGACGGGGACCTGAAGGGCGCCTCAGCAACCCTCGAACGAATACTCATGATCGATGCGGCACTCCCTAAGGTCCACCTCTTCTACGCCATTGTTCTCTACCGCCTGGACAACCTGCACGAAGCACTGCGGGAACTCGAGGGCATTCGGGAACTTCCGATGACACCGGGCCTGAAAGAGGAAGTCGAGGGATATATCGCCCGAATTAAGAAAAGTCTCCGGAGAACAAACTGGAGCGGCTCCGCCGGAGTCGGCTTTCAATTCGACGATAACCGAAGCGCTTCACCGGCTTCAGGGAAAAAACTATTTTTATCCACCCCTCTCACACTCACAACCGGACTAAGACAATCGGATTTCTCGGCTCTTTTCCTTTTAGGGGTCGGCATGGAGCATGATTTAGGGGTTCAAGCCGGACACAAGCTGTTTGCAAACGTAACCTACTATCGCGCCGAACAAACCCTGACCGACTCCCTTGACCTCCAAGTTTATAATTGGAATATCGGAACAAAACTCAACGGAGGCCGCCTGGGACAATGGAAGATTTCGCTGCCCTTTGACCACCTTCGCCTCTCGGAAGAGACCTTCCTTCGCACGTACGGGTTTCAAACCGATTGGGATAAACGCCTCAACAACAAACTCGGTCTCTACGCTCAATTCCGCGGCTCGAAACACGACTACATCAAGACGAGCAATGTGGCAACGGCTCTAGAGCGAACCGGCGACCACTACCACTTCGACTACGGCATTAATTATTCCGCCGCACCGGCCCACCGCCTCACAGCCGGGCTTGGATACACGCGGCAAATGGCCCGCAAGCAATACAATAAATACGACCGCCACAAGATCGTAACGAAACACGCGTGGCTCCTTGGAAAGGGGCGCTTCCTCCTTTCCGGAATCACCGTTCAACTTGACGAATACGATGTCCCCGACACGGCGATATCCAACCAAACCCGGCACGACGAGACCTTCCGCGTGGGATCAACCTTCGGCTACCCGATGGGAAATCTCTGGAAACCGCTTAAGCCGATCCTTTGGACCTTTACATACGAGTACTTTCACGCCGAATCAAACATCCTCAACTACGCCTATACCAACAATAAGGTGAGCACCATGTTCACCTATCGTTGGGATCGTTAAAGGAAATAAAGGGAGAGCAAAATGATTAAAAAAATATTTTCAACGGCGCTCGTACTGACCCTTGTTTCCTCACAAAGTGTTTTCGCCCAAGGGGCGGCCCAGCAACTGCTTCGCATCGGGGCAGCCGGTGCCGTCGCCGGCCGCGTAACAGCCCTGGCCCACACAACAGGTTCGGTGGGACGCCGTCTTTCCTCAGGAAAAGAGGTCTTCTCAAAAGACACCATCTCGACGAGCCCCCAAGGGCGGCTTCAAATCATGCTTCTTGATGAAACCGTCTTCACCATCGGACCGGATTCGGAAATGTTCCTCGATGAATTTGTTTACGACCCCGGAAACGCCTCCGCCAACAAGGTCGCCGCCAGGGTGACCAAGGGTGTTTTTCGTTTTGTCACCGGTAAAATCGCCCGCAAAAAACCTTCTTCGATGAAGGTCAAGCTTCCAAACGGAACCATCGGCATCCGTGGAACGATCGCGGCCGGGAAAATCAATTCAGACGGCACGATCCTCGTGGCGCTTCTGGGTCCCGGGACCCAAAACACCGCCGGAGAACGCCCGGGGGCTGTCGAGGTCACCAATGCGGGACAAACCGTAACGCTGCTGCAGCCGGGTTTTGCGACGATCATTCGACCCGGACAACCGCCCATGCCGGCATTCCGGCTCACGCCGGATCAGCTCAAAGGCTTGGAACTAAAACCTGTTGCCCAATCCGGTGCCGGCGAACCGCCGCAAACCGAGAAGGACGCCAAGAATGTCGGCGATTTTGGAAAAACAACGAAGGTGTCCGATATCGTTTTCGGTGAGAAAAAGAAAGAAGACGGGTTGATGGAATTCACCCTGCTTGCTTCGCAAGACCTTTCGTTTGATGATCCCAACATCATCAACTGGGACGAACTTTTGGGCAGAGCGCCCGCCTCCGGAACCGGCAATTATTCCGGTTCAGGAAACTATAGTTGCACGGGAGGTGTCTGCGGGGGTGGGGGCAGCGGGACCTGGACGGTACACTTTGACGTAGACTGGGGAAGCAGAAGCCTCGGCGGAACAGGTGACCACGTAGCCTTTGTTTCGGGAACTGGCGGCCCCTTGTG
>JBFIEP010000148.1:0-6235 GCA_041603335.1 Elusimicrobiota bacterium
ACCCTCATAAGAAGTCCCTGCGGATGAAAAAAGTGCCCCTCTAAAATTTCGGGGCGGCGGCGCAAATAGTCCCCTAAGATAAATACCGGGCGCCCGGTATCAAGGGCTGCTCCGATCAAGTGTTTCAAATTCCGAAACTGCAGCTTCCCCCGGACATCGACCGGAACACGAAAGCCGTTCGGTCTTTTAGACACTTGGCGCGAATACCAGGGAAACGAGGTCTTCTTGGGGTCAACGCAAAGCCGCCCTCCCATCTTCCCCAAGGAATGCTCCAGATAGTCGCATCCGAAATAATTCGGATCACCGGAAATTAGAAGGATCGCATTGTCCGGCGTGAAACGCGCAAGATCAGTGAGATAATTTTCGCTTAAGCCCACATGACGGCGGGAGACAGCCCCCGCATGCACCGATAGCGGCCAAAGCGGAAGTAATATCAGCGCGGCTGCCGCAAAAACGCGCCCCCCCTTGGAAAGCTCAAGCAAGCGCGCCGCTCCAAGCCCTATCGCGATTCCGATCGCGGCGTGCGGAAGTAAAAAGAAACGGTACACGTGGCTCTGATCAGACAGCCGGGATGGAGGTAGGCCGAGATAATAAAGATAGATCGGCCCAGCGGTCATCAGCCACACTAAAAGCGTCCATCCCATCGGCTTTCGGTCCCGCAACGCTGTACCGAGTCCCAACAAAGCGAGCCCAATACCGGCCGGAGTAAAAAACGACCATGACGTCGAGAAAAATAGCTTAACGTTGATGATTCGCTTAGCCGGCGTTAAAACCGCCCCGCCCAGGGCGGCATCGGAAATTGAGCCCATTCCCCCGAAGTCCGAGCGCATAAAAAGGCGGCGCAATCCCTCGAAATCCGAAACGTTCCCCCAACTTACAGGCGGCCCCGCCAGTGCCCGCGGATAAACGAGTAAATAACCGATGACCAGCCCGAAAATAGAAATGGCGGCGCATCGCCCAATGAAGGCAGGATTGCGCCATCCAGACCGCTGCGACAACCGCACCGCTAACGCCGGAAGGGCTAACACCACGGTCTGATGATGTGAGAACGCAATTCCGAAGAGAAACGCCGCCGAGAGGGCTGATCGCGGTTTCTCGGAATCGATCAGAACTAATAAGGCCAGGACAAATAGGACGTTTAACGTCAATGCGTCGGCACTCACCCCCTTGAGCCAAACATACCGCGAGAACGCAAACAGCGCGGCACCGGTCCACGCCGCGACCGGGCTGCCGGATTCCTTTAAAACGAGGTGCGCGATCAAACCGGAGGAGAGAGCAAGAATTAACGCGTGGAAAAGATGAACCGCTCCGGCATCCGAAAGCAGCGGCAGCTTGGTAAATAAGTGACACAACGCGGTATAAAGGGGATACCCGGGTGCATGGGGAATGCCCCAGACAGAGGCCGCAGAGACGACCTCAAGGGAATCTCCCAAGGTGCCTACAGCAGTATGTCCCAGGGTGAATATATAGACACCGGCAACGGCGATTACAGAGCCAAAAACGACGGTAGTATCACGACTCATTGGCTTAATTCTAAATCATTTTCTCCCATTCGCCCCGAATCTTCCTTATAAGTTGATCCAAATCAGTGGATATTCGCATGGTTTCTGGAGTATGCTCTAAATGTAAAGGAATTGCTTAGGAGAACGTTATGAATCTTAAAACCACCGCCGACGGTAACCCTACCGAAATAGACTCTAAAATTGAGCCGGTGCGAAGCTTTTTTGAAAACGTCATGGCCTCGTTTGACGAGGCGGCGACCTATACGGACCATCCTAAGGGCCTCCTAGACCAAATCAGGGCTGCCAACAGCGTACTCTACATTCAATTCCCCACGAAAACGAGCCGCGGCTATGAAGTCATTGAAGCCTGGCGCGTCGAACACAGCCATCACAAACTTCCGTCAAAGGGCGGTATCCGCTTCTCCCCCCACGCGGATCAAGCAGAGGTCTGCGCGCTTGCCGCCCTCATGACATTTAAATGCGCCATCGTTGACGTGCCCTTTGGCGGCGCGAAAGGTGCGATCAAGATTGACCGCAAAAATTACACGGAAGAGGAACTCGAGCGAATCACCCGGCGCTACACGGCGGAACTCGTCAAACGCAACTGCATCGGCCCGGCAGTCGATGTACCGGCCCCCGATTACGGAACGGGCTCCAAAGAAATGGCCTGGATCGCCGACACCTTCCAGCTCATGAACCAAGGAAACATCGATGCCCTCGGATGCGTCACAGGCAAGCCGGTTTCCCAAGGAGGCGTTGACGGACGTGTTGAAGCGACCGGGCGCGGTCTCTACTTCGGACTTCGCGAGGCGTGCTCCCACGGCGGAGACATGAAAGAGCTGGGACTTGAAGCCGGATTGGACGGGAAACGCATCATCGTTCAAGGATTCGGGAACGTGGGTTTCCACGCCGCAAAATTCTGCATGGAAGGCGGGGCGAAGATTATCGGCGTCTCTGAATGGAACGGCGGAGTTTATGACGCCGACGGAATCGACATTAATAAACTCGATGAACACCGGAAGAAAACCGGCGGAATTATCGGCTACCCCGGGGCGAAAACCATCGAAGACGGCAACGCCGTTATCGAGATGGATTGCGATATCCTGATCCCGGCCGCGCTTGAAAACACAATTAACCGCGAGAATGCCGGGCGCATCAAGGCCAAGATCATCGCCGAAGGCGCAAACGGACCGACCACCTACGCGGCTGAGAAAATTTTGGAAAAAAAGGGCGTCCTCATTCTTCCGGACATGTACCTCAACGCCGGCGGCGTAACAGTCTCCTATTTTGAATGGCTGAAAAATCTCTCCCACGTCTCCTTCGGCCGCATGGACCGCCGCTACCGGGACGCGACCTACAGCAGCATCATCAAGGCAATCGAAAGCGGAACCGGCCGAAAGTTCTCGAGCAACGAGCGGCTCCAAATTGCACGCGGCGCGGACGAAAAGACTTTGGTCAATTCAGGGCTTGAGGACACCATGATCATGTCCTACAACCAACTTCGGGATGGCTTAAAGAAGGATGATAGGATTCCGAACCTGCGCATGGCCGCCTATGTCAACGCGATTAATAAGGTGGCGAACGCGTATATGGAACTCGGCGTATTCCCCTGATCCGTTAGGAATTGGGCCTTAAGTCCTGGGCCATTTGCTTTTAAATTGTTACCAATACGTCCATTCCCTTTGAATGGCGGCGTGGTAGAATGTAGAGGATGAGGCAAGGTGTGAGTCTTATCTTAGCCATTCTCATAGGCTGTCCGGTGCCGACCTTTGCCCAACCTGGGATTTCCCGGGGACCGGCGAACCGAAATGTCGGTTCAGGGACCCGTGTTCCCAAATTATCAGCCCCCTCAAATTCAATCAATTCCATTTTTCAAGGAGCCCCACTCGGGGCTCCTTCCCTTTTAGGAACACTCCCCATCCCGGGAGCCTCTCTAAGCCTTCCTGAATCGGCTCCTGTCTCAGCGGTAACGGAACGTCTAACCCAGGCGACTCCCGCATCCGTCAACGTGGCAGACAGCAAAAAATCCCGGATAATAAAACGCCCCCTAAACGCCGCGGATGACGACCTGCCTGCAACACGGTCCGAAAGCACTCCTGAACGCCGTAAACGCATAGGTCCTCGAAAAGAAAAGCGGCACTCTGCAAAATCCCAACTCGAAGGCCTCTCACTGGGCGATGAGCCTAGCGCGATATGGGAAAACGGAAAAACCCAGGAACCGATTCAAGTTGTTCCTGCCAATAAAGGAAGACTCGCAACCTACCTGGCCTACAAACGTCTTCAACTCTCCGTTGTAAAATTCTATTTAGGGAACCGCCTCCATAAGCAATACGAACTGCTCGAAGACGCCCGGGATAGCAATCGGGTCGCCCCGAGCGCTGTGCGAAAACAAGTCGGTCTTTTTATCGAAGCCCGCACGAAAGGACTTGCCGGACGCGTCTATCCGCTCGGTCTGGACATTCTCAATCGTCCGGCCCTAACCCGCGACGCGCACGCCCTTTTCAATAAATTCTTTGACGTTGACCAAGAGACACGCGAGGCCTGGGAAGCCTATGTCCTCGCAGCAGTCGAATCCCCCCGCGCGAAAATCCCGAGCCAATTAAAGAAAGCGTTATTCGTCATTCTGCAGGACGCCGCCTCTATTCCCGGAGAGGAACTCGCTGAATTCTTTAACGAACGCAGACGAGGACTAAAAGCGCAAAGCGACCAGTTTCTGCCGCCCGACGCGCAAGAGAAAATGATTCAAAGACTCAAGACCGCGGCCTCTCAAGCGGTTCTTGAGATTAACAAAACCCTTTCCCCCGGCAAACGGCTCGTTGGAATATCCCTGCTTGGCAGCTACGTTACGCGTACGGCTCGCCCTGATTCCGACATGGACTTCCACGTCATCTCAGAGGACGCCGCAGAACCCACTCGCGCCCTCTTCGTTGACCGCCTTGCCGAAATCTGGGAAGAAATGGGGCGGACGGAAGAATTAGGCGCATTCCAATACGCTCTCCCCACTCGGGCAAGCCTCATCGAAAAGGTCTACGAAAAACCCGGCAATCTTCCCTATCGCGTTCTTAGCCCTTACCCGGAAGTAGAACAAGCGCTCACCCACGATCGCTCCTCGGACCGCTGGTCCGGTGCGGACCAAGACCTCTATGCCCGCCTGTTTGAACTCACGTTCCGCTCAACAGCGCGGCTTTTGTTCCTCTGGTGGGATATTAAGAATTTCGTCGTCAATAACATCCGCGCGGCCTGGCTCTACCACGGTCTCCAGATTGAAACGATCCGTTTCTTCTTCGGGACACGCGTCACCGGACTGCGCACCAAATATTTCAAATGGAAGAAAGAGACCGACGGGATCGTGCCCGCTGTAAAAGACCTCGAAGGCCTTCTGCTTCATTGGCGCGCCGAAGCCTACACCGGATCTCTTCGCCCGCTGGGACCGGAAGTGGCCGATCGCCGCGCGGTGAAAGAAGCGGGACTGCGGACATGGGATAAGTTCTATCCGAAAAATAATGAAACACGGGCGGCCTTTGACCGCTACATCGCCCGGGTTGAACGCGTCGCTCCCCCGGGCCGCCCCAGCTACTTCCGCAAACAAATATTCCAGGTTTTCTACGAGACCTCGCGGTTGGAAGAATCCAAACTGGTTGCCCACATAGACGGGATGCTCGATGACTCGGTCGTCGAGGCAAAACTGGAATACGGAAAAACGATGAAACCCCGCGTCCAGAAAGTTTTTGGAGAATCGGCGGTCAAAGCGATTAAGGCCGCGAACGAAACGGTCCCTTACGAAAGCGAGGTTGTCGCAGTTGTTCTCTACGGAAGCTACGCAACCGGAACGCCCGGCGCCTCCAGCGATCTCGACTATATGGTCGTTACACGCGACGGGTCGAAACTCGCACTAAAATCTTTCGCAGATTCGCTGACAAAAATTTGGGAGCAAACAGACTTTAAAGAATCCCCCTTGGGCCACATGTCCTACGCCGTTGTCCGCAGCAGACGCCTCATAGAAAGAACACACCCTGAAGGCTATCTTGTCTTCTCGGATGACGCGGGCGTTGTACAAAGCCTTTCCAATGCCGTCCCGGAAAATATTGAGCGCCCAATGCCGCAATGGAAACGGATTCGCGGTCGTCTATTTGCGGAGGTCTGGAAGCTTTATCTCCGCGCCATCTACCGGACGCTGGACGCGCGCGATGCTGTATTTGGTCGCGATAAGTCGCTATAAGTCGCCTATTTAAGACGTTTTTCGGACCCTCTTTTTTCGCGGTTCTCCGTCGGGAGACCCTTTTTTTTGCCATAAAAACGTCAAAAGTACTTGCGCATTAAGTCGCTTTGTGATACACTCCTGACATCCCAACAAGGAGGTCTTTTGTGAGCGATACTGAGTACAGCAGAACAGTCGGAACGGACAGAATTGTCTGGCACGGTGCCCACCGCACCAGAGCACAACGCACCGAGACCCGCATGGGCTCGACAATGACGCCCAGCAAAGGACTCAACTGCTACAAAACCGCAGCCATTTGGGGACAAAGCCCCCGCGCCGTAGAATATTGGGTAAAGCGATTTTCGAGGGAAGAACTACCGAGCGCAAAGCCGCGCAGAGGACCGGGGCGTCCGCCGGCCCTCAGCGATCAACAAATGGAATACCTGATCGCAGACCTCAATAAAGGACCGCAGTCTGTCGGCCTCCATTCCTCGAACTGGACCGGCCCGCTTCTAAGGAGACACCTAGGAGAGTA
>JBFIEP010000149.1:0-6212 GCA_041603335.1 Elusimicrobiota bacterium
GACCAACGTTCCGCAGGGAACGGTTTTTGTCCGTGTTCGTTCGGTGTCGGGTTCCGGAGTTGCATCGGAGTCGAGTGAGATTATTAAAGTGCAGCTCGGCCCGCTTCCCTCGGATGGAATTAACAGCGCATCGAGTTATCCGAATCCTTTCGATTCGCGAACGACTACCGCAAAAATCTTCTATGAGTTGGCTGAAAACTCGGGCGTCACGATCACCATATACAGCATCTTCGGCCGCGAGCTCAATAGCCTCTCCTTTGATGCCGGCGGTGTCGGAGGGAGTGCCGGGGCTAATACGGTCACGTGGGATGGTTCCGACCTTTCGGGACGCAAGGTTACCAAGGGTATGTATATTGCGGTTATTGAAGCCGGCGGTGCGCGCGAGACTCTGAAGATTGGCGTAATTCATTAAAAAACCCTTTAAATAAAACAGTTTTTTTTAGTCCCCCTTCGCCATTCCTTCGTGATTGAAGCGGTTTTGGGAGCCACACTATCAGGTGCGGCGACATCTCCTAATTTTCTCGGTGCTATTTCTCGCGGCGGCTCCCTTCGCTGCGTTTTCGGTTTCCGCGCAAACAATCGACCGGCTTTCGTCTCTCTCGATCTATCCAAATCCATTCGACTCGCGCACGCAGGCGGCGACGATTGAATACAGCCTCAATGGGGACGCCTCGGTCTCGATTGATCTCTACAACGTTTTTGGAATCAAGCTGCGTGGGTGGACGCATCAACCCGGTGCTGACGGAGGGCGTCGCGGCGTGAACCGTTTGATCTGGCGGGGCCGCGATGATGTTGGCGTGAAGGTCTCAAAAGGAATTTATTTCGCCGTTGTTCGCGCGGGCGGCGCACGTCGCGTCCGCATGATAGGAGTCATCCATTGAAGGCCTCCTGGATCCTGATTTGCGTGTTGGCCGGATCGGCGCCGGCCGCGCGCGCTCAGGTGGGGGGAAGTGCCGGTGAGATTTATCAATTCGGTTCGAATGCACGCGCCCTCGCGATGGGGAGTGCGCACACGGCGGTCGTTCAGGATATCGGTGCCGTTTACTACAACCCCGCAGGATTGGGATTGCTGCCGGGCCGTGAAGTGCAGTTTATGCGCGCGAGTCTTTTTGAGGGGGCGAGCTATGATTACATCGCCTATGCTCAGAATAAGAAGAAACGCGCCGGAGGCTGGGGATTTGAAATCATCCGTCTGGGTATGGGCGGAGCCGAGGGCCGGGATGAATTTAATAACGAAACGGGGGGATTCGATTATTCGGAAATGTCTCTTGGAATCGCCCATGGTTGGAGAGGTGTCTTCCACCCGAAAATGTCTTTCGGTCTCAAGGGGAAGATGCTCAACCGATCACTGGGCGGTTCTTCAGATCGTCTCCTGGGAGTAGACTTCGGAATGCAGTCGGGGCCTTGGTTTGATGATAAGTTAAATTTCGGTGCGGTCGTACAGAATGCGCTTGGTTTTTCTTCGGGGGATACCGACGACTCTCTTGAATTAATAGTTCGGGCGGGAGCGTCTTACAAGGTCATTGGCCCGCTTTCCATCGCCGCGGATTTCTCGCAGAGCGGGGAACTGCGTGTTGGTACCGAATATAAGTTCGGCGTTACCGCCCTTCGCGCCGGAGTATCGGATAAAGCGCTTTCTTTCGGGGGCGGGCTGAAGTTCCGTGAAAAGTATCTCTTCGATCTGGCGCTTCAGAATCATCCTGTGCTGGGAATGTCTCAGCGTATTTCACTGGGTTATCGGTTCGGCGTACGGAAAGGCCTTAAGGGATCCAAGGCTCCGAAGATGCAGTTCTACGCTTCGGAATATTTGAACAACGCCATCGCGGAACTTAAGAAACGAAACTATCTCAAGGCATCAAAGGATCTTGATACCGCGCATGGAATTGATCCGAATGTATTCGGTTCGGAATGGAAGCCCAAGGGCGAGCGCTTGCGAAAATTCGTGAAGAAAATTGAGCTTGAGGCTCATTCGGATGACCAGGCGATATTCCAGGCCAATACGCCGGCTGCGTTTATCGCATACCAAGCGGTTCAGGCGTATATAGGAAACGAGGAAGACCGGGCTTCGCTGCTGGCGCATTCGGCCCTGGGGTCGGACCCGCGCAATCCGAGTTATCGCCGGTTGCTGGACGCGGTTATTGAGCTTACAGGCCGTCCGAAGAAGCGGGATGAAATTTTGCCCCCTGCACGACTTATGGGGCTGAAGATGAAGCATGCGGTGGATGAGGTATATCGACGACGGTTCTCTTCGGCGGTTGAATCCTTGCGTGCGGCGTTGTGGCTTGATCCGAATAACGGCGTGGCGTGGACGCGGCTTGGTTCGTGTTATTACGCGATGGGAGATCGGGAGCGGGCCGCCGCGGCGTATCGAAAGGCGATCTCGCTAAATCCCAGCGATGAACGTCTAAAGGCATTCATTAAAAAACAGGGGCTTGATAAGCAATAATTCGGCAATTGATATGAGGAACACTTATAAAGAAGGAGTCATGGCGTGGAAATAGTTGTTGTTGCGATGATTCCTATTCTGTTTCTGGTTCTTGCGGCGAGCATGCTTGTCGTGAGCCAGGTCTCGAGCTTTTTCCAGTTCGGGCGTTATTCGAATCGCCGAAAAGAGGATCGCGCCGAAATTGACCGCTTCATGGCTCAATTGGCGGCGGCGCAGTCCAATGTCGCAAAGAGAAAGAAGGAGTTGGAAAAACTATCAAAGAATCTTCAGAAGTCGAATGATCAGTTGGAAGGTTTGAACTCGATGAAATCGAAATTTTTATCAATGGCGGTGCATGATGTTCGCACGCCTCTCGCGTCCATCAAGGGCTTTGGCGAAATGCTTAGCCGACAAAAACTTGAGGGAACGCAGAAGAAGTATGTGGATTACATCGTGCGCGGTACCGACCAAATCAACCGTCTTATGAGCGATCTGACCGACCTCGCGGTTATTGAAGCAGGGAAGCTCCGGCTTGATAAAAAAGAATTTTTACTTCCCGATATGGTGGTGGATATCATTCCCGCAATCCGCGTTATCGCAGACAAGAAGGGCGTGAGTTTGATCGCGCCGGAGCCCGAGGACGTTCCGCAGGTGATGGTGATCGGTGACCGCTTTCGTTTGGTTCAGGCGTTGATGAACTTCCTCAACAATGGGGTGAAGTTTACGCAGCCGGGAGGGTCGGTTGAGTTAAAAGTAAGCGTCATCAGCCGGCGGGTGACAATGGCGGTCAAGGATACCGGACCCGGGATTCATCCTTCTGAGCGTTCGAAAGTATTCGGGAAGTTCTACCAAAGTCAGTTCGCAACAAAGACCGACCAAAAGAAAGGGTGGGGACTTGGGCTTTCAATCGCCCAGGAAATCGTGGCCGGACACGGCGGTGAGATCGGGGTGGATTCCCCGGGGCTCGGGAAGGGTTCGACGTTTTGGTATCGGGTTCCCATGAAGCCGCCGCGTGTTGCGGGGCGCAAGAGGGCGGCGGCATCGGCATGAAGATCATTGCTCTGTTTTTTGCGTTGGCCGCATCCGCCTCTGCGCAGCAGACGATTCCGCTGGATGCAAAGGCATCCTTTGAAACCTCGCTGGAAGCGCGTGCGGAATCCGTGCTGCTTCCTATTTTGGGTCCCGCTCGGTATCGGGTTGTTGTTGATGCGTCGCTGGATTTCACGCGAATCGAAAAGTTTGAGGTAGCGGGGGGTGGAGGCAAGGACGATAAGAAAGGAGCGGTCTTTTTGTGGCAAAGCGTCGGTCAGGAAGCGGTTGGGCAAAGTGAATTGCTCCCGGGCATCCCGGAGCCGACCGCCGTTCCCGGCTTTGGAGGTTCGAAATCCTACGAGCGTCAAAATTCCTTTCCTACGGAGTTTGTTAAGCGGTTAACGGTTACGTTGATTCTTGACGACAAAATTCCGGTAGAACAAGCGGACCAGCTATCGACGATTATCCAGGATATTCTTGCTATGCAGCCGGACCGCGGAGATGTTTTCTCGGTGGTGAGAGCCAAGTTCGCCCCGGCGTGGAAGACGATTTGGTATCGCCCCGATGCGGTGAGCCTCCTTTTTAAGTACGGCGTGATTGCGCTTATGACGCTGATTACCCTTATCGTTGTGGCTGTCTGTTTCTTAAAACTTGCCGAAGCGATGGATTCAATGGCCCAAGCCCAGGGCAATCAGCTTTCTATGGATTTTGGCGAGAATGAGGGCAAGGAAGGTGAAGGGGAGGGCGGTGAAGGCAAGGAGGGGGAGGAGAAGGAAGAAGAGGAGCCCTCGAATGCGATTTATTTCGATATCAAACCATCACAGGTTGAAACGCTTTGGGAAGTTCTTCACAACCAGGATCCCGAGAATATCGCGCTGGTTGTCGCGCATCTTAGGGCTGACGCTAAAGCGGCATTCCTCGACCGCCTTCCCACAAAACTTTATAGTTCGGTCGTTATCAGCCTGGGCAAGGTTAAATTCATCGAACCGGATGTTGTGCAAACGGTAAAGGAAGAGCTTGAGCGCCGATTGGAGAGTGCTGTCGGCGGGCGGCGCCAATTGTTCACGATGCTCGAGAAGGCCGATATGCGTACAAAGCGGGAATTGCTCGCGATGCTTGAGAAGCAGGATCCCGAAATGGCGGCAACGGTTCGCGCGAAGGTGCTTTTGTTCGAAGACGTTCGATGGCTGGAAGCACGGGAGTGGTCGCATCTTTTGGGTCAAGTTAAGCTGGATGATTGGGCGGCTGCTGCTTATGGGGCGGATGATTTTGTGCGTGACGCGGTTAAAAATCAAATGGCTCCAAAGACGTGGGCGATCCTCGAGCAGATGAGTGCTTCCTCGAAGCCGACCGCCGCGGTTGTCGATCAGGCCCAGGAAAACGTTATTGAAGTTCTTACCAAGCTAATTACCGACGGTAAGGTGGAAAACCCGGTTGAGCGCCGCCGGAAATTCGAACCGCAAGCGGCGGCCGCGCCGGTTCCTGTTGGAGCGACAGTTGCAGGGACGTTGGGTGAGACGGCTCCCGCTGAATTGGAAGGACCCGTTGCGGCCCTGGAGCCCGAACCATCTCTTCCGGAGGATTACCGGGGAGAAGAAGGAGGTGCGCAAGCGCCGCCGATGATGGAACAGGAACCGATTGACCAGGGAGGGGGTGGAGACTTGGCGCCGCCGCCTCTTGAGCAGGAACCGATTGATCAAGGAGGAGGACCGCCCCCCTTAGAGTGACGGACTGGAAACCCGCGCAAGTTTGAGTCATTCTTAAGGTACGGCATCAGCGATGGCAAAAGTAGAGAATTTATTATCAACGCTCCGCGGCGAAGAGCCCGAGCCCGAAGCGCCCCCTCCCATGGAGGGCGGCGGCGCTGCCGTTTCCGCCGAGGCGCTCGCACCGCTGGAAGCGCGTCTCGCGGAGCTTGAGGCAAGACTGGCGGAGGCTCAGTCGCCTCCTCCGATGGAAGCTCCGCCGATGCTTGAAGATGTCCCGCCGTTAGGGGAAGAGTTCCCTCCCGAGATGGAGGCGGTTGCGCCATTGGAGCCCCCTCCCGAACCGCCATCGGCGCCGACCGAGCTTGTCATGTTCCTGCAGACTAAGATGGAGCTCATTGAGAAGAAGTTGGAAATTTCCCAACAAGAGGCATTGCGGGCAAATCTTGTTTTGCGTGAACGGGAGCATGCCCAGCATAAGGCCCAGCGAGAAGTCGAAGATCTGTTCCGGGGTATTCGTGAGGCGCAAAAGGCAAGTAAGTTCGACAGCACGTTGCGGGAAAATTATTCAACAGTGCTTCTAAGGGTTCGAGAGCTGGAGCAGCGCCTTGCGCTGGCTCAGCTGCGCATGATTCCGGCGGAAGATGTTCTTGCTCAAATGAATGACGAGGAAAACCGCGCGGCATTAGCCCAGCGTATTAAAGAGCAGCTTGTGGAGCTGGAAAAGAAAACTGCGGAAGAATCTTCGGATTCAGAGGGTGTCCCTGAGGCCCCTACGTTGGAGCAGGAGCAGGAAGCCGATGTTGAAGTAGCGGTCGATCGGGCGAAGGCAGGATTTGAATCTCCGGTGATGAGCCCAATAGCGCCTGATGTTGATTTGCCGCAGACAGCGGTTCTCTTGGGTCGTATTACTGAACTCGAAAGCAGGTTAGAGGAAGCGCGCAACGAACGCAATCGTGAAGCGGCCGCGCGCCGTCACTGGGAGGAGAATATTCTCTCGGCGCTTAAGACTACGCGACGCCAATGGCAAAAAGCCGGCGGCCCGGAAC
>JBFIEP010000150.1:0-6205 GCA_041603335.1 Elusimicrobiota bacterium
CGCCGACCTCGACGGCAGCGTTGGCGAGACCTACTTTAACTGCTTCAAGGCGATTCTGCATCCAGACACCTTCGTCGCCGAAGCGTCTAAGGTGACCACGGCGCCGGCCCAACCGGAATCCGAAGCGCAAGCAGCGCCGGAACCGCAGGCAGAAGCCGCGCCGGAACCACAAGCGGAAGCCGCGCCGGAGCCGCAGACTGAAGCCGCGCCGGAACCGACGCCGGAACCGCAGGTTGAAGCCGCTGCCCCCGCGCGAAAATTCAACGAGCCGCGAAACCTGGATTAAACTCCGGATTTAATCCGGTGTCGGCCCGGGTCCAGTGAGTCTCTCCAAATCTCAAAGCCTCTGCGGGCTGCAGTACCTGTGGTACAATAAACTCAGAGGTGACGCCGATGAAGATTAATAACGTATTTATCTTATTTGCATTTACGATAGCGGGGCTGTGCCCGCCGGCGTCCTCCCAGCCCCCGGCATTCAAGGATCTGCGCACCGCGTCCCCGGCAGCACTGCAGGGCGGCGGCTTCGGCCCCGTCGAGCGTCCCGTCCCCCCGGGATTAACCAAACCTGTCGAGATTTCTATTTACGAGACCGAAGAGGAGTTCCCGTTTGAAAGCCGCGCCCGCGAGGCGATGGAGCGGAGGATCGCGAAGTTTCACCGTGCGGGCATCAAGACGTTGGGCGGCCGCGTCGTTCGCAAGCCCAATAACCGCCGGACTTTTGTGATCGAGTATTTCGCGGAGATAGAACCCGGAGGGCAGCTCCCCGCCGCGGTCATCGTCGACAGCTATAAACCCTCCGCGACTTACTGGCGCAAGCAGGACGCGCAGGCAGCGCTGACGGCAGTGACGTCGCGCCTGACGCAAGCCGGACTTAACGTTCTCGGCGGCGAGGTAACCGACGCCGGCCGCGACAACTCCTTTGTGATTCACTACTTGATGCCCAACCGCGTGCGCCGCGGCAGAAGAGAGCAGGCGAACATCGTGCGGTATCAAGGCGGCAGTTTTACGTTCGAAAGCCGGGCCGAGGCCGCGATGGCGGAATACGCCTCCCGCTTCGAGCGCGCCGGTGTCGCCGTTATCCGCACCCGGGCCGTGCAGCGCCCCGATCGGGATTGGGCTGTTGAGGTCGAATACGTGAACCGTTCCAACGAATACGGAGTTCGGCCCGCGTTTGCCGTTGCCCGCTACGACGGAAAAGAGACCTTCTCCTTTGACCATCAGGCGCTTGCCGCCGCGCAGGCGCTATTGCCGTCTTTCTCCGTTGACGGCGCGGCCCCGCTGCATGGATTTGAGCGCAAGGTCGATCGGGATTATTCCTTCAGTATCGACTATCTCGTTAAAAATCTCTATCGCTACGGGCGTTCCCAGCCCGCGGTGTCGGTTCGCACCTACTTCGCGTCTGAGACCTTCACCTTCGAGAGACAGGCCGAAGAAGCGTTGGAAGAGAAGAAGGCGGCGTTTCGTGCCGCCGGCGTAGCGGTTTTGGGCGGACGGGCAGTTCGCGCCGGACGCGACTACAGCTACGAGCTAGACTATTTCGACCCGGCCCGCCAAGACGATCCCCGTCGCCCGCGGCACTAGTTAAGGAATCCTTCCTTGGGCTCTTTAAAGGCATTGGCCCGCTGAAGGCCGGTAATGGCGCCGGCGTAGTCCGAGAAGTCGAGGCTTGCCGTGAATTTATGGGCCTTCGTCAGCATGCGGATATAGGGTTCGGTCCCCGTTTGTCGAGAGAGTGCCCGTAGTCCGCCAAGGTAGTCGTCTCGCAATACCGTGGGGATGATGATCCTGCGTTCCCCGGCTTTGACAAGTTCGGCGTTCATCATGACGCGGGCAATGCGGCCGTTGCCGTCGTTAAAGGGATGAACCTCGGATACCAGAAACATGATGTACATGGCTCGAGCCAGCGGCGATTCCAGAGGCTTGTAGAACTCGAATCCCCGTATAAGCGTCCCGCGAACGAGTTCCGGATCGACGAACAATGTTTCACCCGCGCGGTTGGGCGTTTCTTTGAACTCTCCCGGCTTTTTGTCCAGTCGGCTTGAGAGCAGCGTTTCGTGACGGGTGCGCATCAGGTCTAGGAATTCTTCTGAAGTCGTCGGGAGTTTGCGCATCTCATCGGAGCTCGAAACGATGCGATAGGTCCCGAGAACATCATGGGCGTCGTCCGGTCGTGTTTGGGGGATTTTCCCATCAAAGACGATTTCTCGTGCTTCCTCTATCTCAAACCTAGTCCCCTCGATGTAGTTCGAGAAGTAGGCCTCGAAAAACGCGAGATTGTTGAGCGCGGGGGTTTCAGTGTGGGGTTCCGGGAAGGTGGGAAACTCCGCGCTGCGAAGAGCGGCAAAGAGAGTCTCAAATATTTGCATCCGCTCGGGATCGAATGCCTTCCCGGTGGACCGTGCCTTGGTGATGTCGGAGCGCAGTCCCTTGGCGGGTTGGGTTTTCAGCAACGCGCCGATGATTTTATTGAGATTGTTGAATTCGAGATCCATGCCGGTTTCGGCGGCGACGACACGGGCCTTGTCGCGCAGATCGTTGAGGCCTACTTCTCCCTGCACCCGAAGAATGCGGTCTAGGCGCTCTTCCAATTCCTTTCTGGAAACAGATTTGGAATCAGTGCCCCGGCTTGGCTGCAGGTTTTCGAGAAACGCGCGGTGACGTGAGGCGATATAGATTTTATTTCCCATGAATAGGGTGTCGCCGGTCGCATGACTGGGTCCTTTGAGAACACGGATTGTATGACCCGGGAGCTTGATTTTTTTTGTGTAGGTGTAGGTCAGAAATACCGTGCCGTTATGGGTCGGTTTTCCTTCAAGAGCCGTACGGTGACTCAGGACCGCATTTGGGAATCGGTGTCCGAGAATTTCATAGAGATTGTTCCGAATGATATTTTTGGGATCATCGCTTAGATTGGAGGAGTATATTTTTGGGGCTATTTTTCGTAGTTTTCCGGTTTTAACAAGGTGATAAATCCTGTCCGTTTCCTTCTTATCAGCGCTGCTGAAGACAATTTCTGGCATCATTTTTTTTCCAGTAAGGAGAGGCTATGGAGCCTAATTTCGATATTTGTTCTATTATTTTATATAGATTTCGATATTTTATCCACTAACTAGTGGATTGTTGTTTAAAATACGATATTTTTTCCATTACCAATTTCCCCTGTGCACCTTCCATTTTTTTTCTTTTTCACTACCGGGAGGACGCAGCCAAAATCGTATGATGAGCTGTGAGGTACATATGAAAGTTATCGCGGATCTTTGTGTGGTGCCCATAGGGGTTGGGGTCTCTGTCTCTAAGTACGTCGCCGCCTGCCATAAGATTTTCGAAAAGGCGGGACTGAAAACGTCTCTGCACGCCTACGGAACGAATATCGAAGGGGAATGGGATGACGTTTTCGCCGCCATTAAGCGGTGTCATGAGGATGTTCACGCGCTCGGCGCGCCGCGAATTTCCTCCACCCTGAAATTCGGTACGCGCACCGACCGCGATCAGACCATGGGCGATAAGGTCGACAGCGTTCGCTCTAAGCTTTCTCAGGATCAATAACCCAGACCAGCCTCGCTTTGGCCGTACCGCTATGAGACTCTCCAAATCTCAATACATCCGCGGGCTGCAGTGCCATAAATCTCTATGGTGCTATCGCCATGCCCGCGAGTTAATTCCGGAAATACCGCCGGGCCTCCAGGCGATTTTCGACCAAGGCCATCGTGTCGGAGAACTCGCCTGCGAGCGCTTCCCGAAAGGGGAAATGATCGCCGAGGACTACCGCCATCGTGAGGAAGCGGTCGCGTCCACAAAAAAAGCCTTAGCCGCCGGCAAGCGCATCCTCTATGAGGCCGCCGTTATTCACGACGGGGTTCTCGTAAGACCCGACATCCTCGTTAAGAAAGGGGAGAAGGGCTGGAACCTCATCGAGGTGAAGAGTTCAACGGGCGTGAAGGAGGTCTATCTCAACGATCTCGCGATCCAAAAGTATGTCTTAGAAGGCTCGGGCCTTAAGATCAATAAGGCGATCCTGATGCACATCAACAATAAGTACACGCGTAAGGGGAAAATCGATCTTCATAAGCTATTTACGCTTGCCGATGTCACCGAAGACATAGAGTCTTATGAAGCGGGCATTAAAAAGAAAGTGAAGGAGATGCATGCCGTCCTGAAGAAGAAAAAAGCGCCTGCGATTGAAATCGGAAGTCACTGCACGAGTCCTTATCCCTGTGAGTTTATGGGAGAGTGCTGGTCGCATATCCCGAAAAATTCGGTTTACGATTTAGTCGGTGTCCGTGCGGCGAAGTTGGAAGAGTTTCATGAAGACGGAATCCTGCGCATTGCGGACATTCCCAACGACTACCCCCTATCGAAGGCGCAGGAACTTCAGCGCCGCGTAACGAAGTCAAAAAAGCCGATCATCGACCGCAAAGCAATTAAGGAATTTTTAGACGAGGCGGTTTATCCGCTCTATCATCTCGATTTCGAGGCGGTAAACTGTGCTGTGCCGCCGTATGATGGTCTTAAACCCTTTCAGCAGGTGGCCTTTCAGGCGTCTGTGCATATTCAGGCGAAACGCAGCGGCAAGGTGAAGCATCTCGAGTTTCTCAGTGACCCTGCCATTGATCCGCGCCCGGGAATGGTTAAGTTTCTCACGTCGACGATCGGCCCGACTGGGAGTGTCGTGGCGTATAACAGCGCCTTTGAGGGCGGGCGTTTAAAAGAGATGGCTAAGGACTTTCCGGCGTCTTCGCAGGAATTGCTTTCAATTAAGGAACGGTTATGGGATATCGCGACCCCGTTTCGCAAAGGGTTCTACGTGCATCCGAAGTTCGGCGGAAGCTGGTCGATCAAGGTGGTTCTGCCCGCGCTTGTCCCCGGGATGTCTTACGAAGGACTTGAGATCGGCGATGGCGGCGTGGCGTCGCAGTCGTATTTGGAATTAATGGACGGGCGCATCTCCGGTGCGGCGGCTAAGAAAACACTCGCCGCCCTGCGCGTGTACTGCGGCCAGGATACGCTGGCGATGGTGAAGCTGCTCGATGTTCTTTACCAGAGCACCGCGACGACTAAAACTTAATCTTCGTATTCGGCAGCAGGCCTTTGATTTTCGCCTGCTCATCTTTCGAGAAACTGTTTTTCTTGAGGGTAAGCTTCTTTAGATTCTTTAGCTTGGCGATAGAGTCCGGCAGAGAGCTCAGTTTGTTCTTCGAGAGATTCAATTTTTTAAGCCCCACGAGTTTCCCGATACACGACGGAATCTCGGTCATGACATGTCCGACCATGTCGAGTTGATTGAGTTGTTCGAGACGGCAGATGTCCTTGGGGAACTCGGTTAGTTTCTTAACGCCCATAAACGGCATAGGACGCAGGATGAGCATAAACCCCTGCATTACGGTATGGGTGACCTTGCTTTGATAGGCGTTGGCCGCACCCGAGGCGATATCCTCTTCTTCATCTTCCTGTGCAGTCGTTATCTGTTTCGAGAGGCTTTTTGCACTGTGGGTCTTGTAGAGAGACGCGAGCGTAGTGACCTTGGAGTTCTCCAGCTGTTTGACCTTGATCTTTCCTTTGTAGGGTTCGCCCGCCTCGAAGAGTCTGCGGATTTCATCCGGTGAGGTCGAAACGTCCAGATTGGCTTCGTAGTTTTTCTTGCGGCTCTGAACTCTTTCGAGAACCTGGGTGATGCCGGTCCCGCCGGAGGTCCTGATGCTCATCGCGCTCATGCTTTCGGCCTTATTGAGGTGGCGCGCGGCTTTTTTAAACTCGTTGGTAAACATCGCGGCGGTCCCGATATTTTGATGAAGCCTTAGAGCGACCTTTCGGTTGATGCGGGCTTTCTTGTCGCCGAAATCCGTATCCTTGACGGCCTTTTCCCAAATCCCGATTGCTTCCTTAAGATCGTCAAGACTTTGTTGGTTGTAACCGTCTTTTTCGTATTTGTCGTAGGCGCCTTGGGCAAGAGAGAACGCTTTGTCGAGATCGGAGTAGTCGTGCTTCTTATCGGCCGCGTAGGCCAGTTTAATTTTCTCCGAGTTGTACTTAAAGAAGATGACATTGTTGACCATGCGTTGGGCTTTGTCGGCTAATGAGGAGTTCTCTTTTTTCTCCAGCGTCTTAAGGAAGGGGTCTTTGCCATTCTTCCACATGTGCTTGACGCTTCCCGCTGTGAGGTTCCCGCATACCTTTCCAAAGTCCTCCCAAGAGTCGACGCTCTTGC